>DATLUM010000012.1 GCA_035533095.1 Acidimicrobiales bacterium
ACCCGAGTGGTGGCTCGGCATCGGGGATCAAATCGAGGAGTTGGTCACCGACTGCTCCGGTCTCGTCAACCTCGTAGCGGCACGCGGTGCAACTCGAGACGTGGGCGGACACTTGGCGGGCCACTGCAGGTTCGAGGATTCCAAGGGTGTATTCGGTGACGAGGATCCGAACTTGCGTGCAGTTCATCTCAGTCATGGGCCACCTCCGGCGAGGAGAGGCGTTCCCGAAGCCGGGTCATTGCAGTCCTGATCCTCGTCTTCGCGGTTCCGAGCGGGATCCCTTCTGCATCGGCGACTTCCTGTGCGGTCATCCGGTACATCCCGGCCATCACCAGTGCTCGGGCTTGTTCGGGCGGCAGCTGCCGGATGCACGAGCGGAGGTGAGCGTGCGCCTCGTTGCGAATGGCCACCTCTCCCGGCCCATCCTGGACCGGTCCGAGCAGGCGAATGAGGTCCGTAGGATCGACAGGGTCGGGCTTGCGCACTCGAAGCATGTCGACCGCCGCGTTCCTGGTGACAGTGGTGAGCCAGCCCCTGACGGTGCCGCGTCTCGAGTCGAACGTAGAGGACCGCTTCCAGGCTCGGATGAAGGCCTGCTGGGCCACATCCTCCGCGAGGACGGCATCGCCGACAACTGCAAGGGCCACCGCGTAGACGTGGGCTTGAAACCTCCGGACGAACGCGAGCTGAACGTCAGGTCCTCCCGCCGAGAAACCGGCGAGCAGGGCGTCATCCGTCATCCACTCCACAGGTAGCCCCACCCTCGTCACGCTCTGTATACGACTGATTGCGTACTGCGGATTGGGATGTACCTCGCCATACTTCCGGCTTGTCGTGTCCGCGCAGATTCAGTCGAGTTGCTGGCCGTCAGTAGGAGGGCAAGCCGGGGACGGTCGTGGGCGAGGTTGTTGGAGGGCTCGTCGCCGGCGGAGATGTGGCTGGGGGCTGGGTTGCCGGTGGCTGAGTCGCCGGAGTCTCCGCAGCGGGCGCTTTGGTCGTCGGGGGGCTGGTCGCGGGCGGACGGGTGCTGGAAGGCGACCCAGCCGGGCTGGCAGGGGCGGTGGTCCCCGGCGCTTCCGTCGAAGCCGCAACCGTCGCTAGTATCCACTTGCCTGCGCGGTCGACGACGTTCTGACCCGTCACCTGACCGGGCTGCTTGTCCGTCACGAACAAATAAAGGGGCAGGCCATTCCAGGTGACCTGCAACTGGTTGCCCCGTTGGAGCGTCCCGAGACCGGTGACTCCCGGGCCCGGCACCGGCGCTGTGTCCCCGGCAGGCAACAGCAGCGGCGGCCAGATCTTCAGGCACGCGGCGTCGCAGCCCGCGCCACCCGGTTCGTCGGCCGTATAGGTGTACAGGGCGAAGCCGGCTGCCGTTGTGAGAATCTGCCCATACCGCGGGTTGCTCATGATGACCACGATCGGCTTCGAGGCGCCGGTCTGGGTACCCCCACCGCTCGCAGACGCTGCGACCTTGTTGCCGCTGCTGCAAGCAGCAACAACCAGTCCTATCGACATCGCGAACGCGGCAACCGTCAGCATCCTCAGTCTTGACTGTCGAACCGCAGAATCGGCGCGACGGATCGTCGCCTGCAAAGCCATAGACCCTCCCTTACGTTGTTGCGTTCAATACGTGCGAGGGCCCGCGAGAGATTCCGCAATCGAACGAAACGCGGGTCTCATGTGTTGCTGCGATACGTGAGGAGTGCACCATCGACATGTACGAGCACCTTCCCGTCCAGTCCTCGGATTGCTGACGGGTCGGTGTCCGGATACAAGCCCAACTGGAGGCGGGATACTCTCGCTTTGACGAACTGGTCACCGAAGTACAACACCCAGGTCCGGGAGGCAACCCGGCTCTTGATTCCGCTCTCATCCAGCGTCAGGACCAGTCCCGCCGCGTACGGCCACAGTCCGCCTGATGCGATGTTCAACTCGACCGTTCGATCACTTCGCCTCACCACGCCGAGCACGGCCTCGTCGATTTTGGCGGTATCGGCGACAGTGCGGTGGCGGCCCCGAGCCGAACCGGCGTCGGCGGGCGGCCAGGGCCCTGATCCGATCGTGCGGTTCGCAGAAGGAAGCGCCAGGTCCGAAACCGTTGCTCCTGCCGACACGAACAGTGCCGCCACCAAGAGCCCCGAGGTCATCACGGAGCCGTGCGACCACCGGGCTGCTGCACCTCGGGCTGCCCGGAAAGGCCCCTCTCCGGGCAGCGCCGTACCGAAGCCGATCAATGCCACCAGGGGGACGACGGACAGCCACAGCGCGAAGTACAAGTAGACGGGCCCGTCACTGGCACTCAACGAGAGTGTCCCGAGCCCGCCGGTTACAACCGCACCGATCAGCAAGAAGATCGGTAGGTCGAGTCCACGGCGCGTGGCCAGCCGGACGGTGGCCCACGAAGCTATCGCCAACATGGCTGCCGCCGCGAGAAGCTCGACCGACCCGCGGTGGAGCGCGAGGACGTAGTCGTGGTTGCCGAAGGGCAGCACCGTCAGGGAATCTCCCGCGATGCCGACCAACTGGCGCGGGTTCACAGTCTGGTGGTTGCTCGTGAAGAAGTCCCACATCGAGGCGAGGTTGTTGGGATGATCCCGAAAGAGCTCGATCACCGGCGGGACCCACATTGCGGCAAAGGTGCTTGCGCCGATCCACGCCGCCGGCCCGAATCGTGCCGTCGGGCGGGCATGCGAGCGGCTCGACCGGATGACCCGTACGACCAAGGTCGCAGACAGCGCGACTACGACGACGGTTGTAGCGATGTGGGTCTGTATCTCGTAGGAACCGACGACTACGGCCCAGGCGGCCGACCCTATCGATCCCGACATAGCGACCGCCCACAGCAATAGGAACAGCAGCATCGGCATCACGACGAGGTAAGGATTCCACGGCTCACGCAGAGTTCCCACGCCGAGGGCCAAGGCGAACAGGTCGATCGCAACGGCACCCCAGAGCGCGGTTCGGGGTCCCGCGCGCCGCCACAACAGCCCGACCGATGCGAGCATCGCGGCCAGATTGATGGCCAACGCACCGACGTACAAGCCGGCGCCCGACGAGCCGAGCAGGTTGACGAACGGTGCGAGCAGGTAGAACATCGCCGGCCCGGGATGATGGAAACCGGTCCTGCTGTAAGGCCCGAGCAACTGGCTGAAAGCGGCCGCCCGTCGAGCTCCGAGAGCCACGAGCGCCTGGTCCCCGTAGAGCGTCACTTCCGGTCGATTGACCGCTACCCGGAGGATTTCGACGAGGGGAAATACAGCGACCGTCCCAAGCGCGGCGACACCGGTCCACCACCCGGTCGTCAATTGCTGAGCCGGGGTCGTGACGGCGGAGTCGGCGTCCTGCCGGTTACGAGGTAGCGAGTCGATCAGGGCGATTGTCGTACCCTTCGTCGCTGCCGATGGCTGACCGCTCTGATGCGACCAGGCGCCGGGAGGCGAGGCGCCTTTCCCAGGTCGCCCGCACGGCGGTGTCCAGGGAGAATTTGCCTGTGCCGAGCATCGCGACGACGAAAGCCAACGTTGCGAGCGCGAGGTTCAGCTCGTAGCCGCCGCCGGGGAGATTGGAGGCGATCCCGTTGGAGAAGGTGACGGTCAGCATCGCCATGGCCATGTCACCTGTGAGGCTCGCAGCAGCCAACCGTGCGAAGGTGCCGAGCCCGACAGCGGCGCCCCCGAAGCACTCGATGATCCCGCCGAGGACTGTGAAGAAAGTCGCCGGGTGGAGATGTGCAACTGTGCCGTAGAAGATCGATGCTCGATGGAGTCCGGGTCCTCCGAACGCACCGAAGAGGGTCGCGGTCCCGTGGTAGATGAAGATCCACGCGAGCGCTACACGGGCACCGAGCAGAGCTAGGTCTCTGGTGACGGGAGCCCCCTTAGCCTTGTCCGACCAGCCGTAGATCCTGCCGGCCCACCTGATCCATGCATCTACCACCGTCATCCCTCCAGTCCGCTTCGTAGCCGGAAAGGCTGCGACAACTGTTCGGCGACCAACGGCAGGAGCCTCCGACCCGGCGCCGCCTGCTCCACCGCTACCGGCCTGCCTTCGATCCCCGTCGGGACGGGAGTCGTGCTTCCCGGGAATGCAGCGGTTCGCGCCATGCGGTCCCAGACGGTGAGCACGAACCCGAAGTTGACTACCTGCTTACCGTCGACCGCGGAACTGGCGTGGTGGAGTCGATGGAACCCGGGACTGATCAGCACCCGACCGAGTGGCCCGTATTGCCAGGGCAGGTTGGCGTGCGAAACCGCCACCAGGCTGCCGTACACGACCAATGTGGCGGTAGGCACCGCCCCGTTCGCCTCGAGCACCACCGCGGGGATCAGCGCGGGTAGGTAGGAAGCGTGGGTCAGCGGGTGCGTCCTGAATGTCGTGAGGACGCTCATCTCCTCCTGCGAGTGATGGAGCGCATGAAACCGCCACAACGGTGACGACCGGTGGTTGCCCCAGTGCGCCACCCAGTTCATGGCGTCGATGCCGACGAGGATTATTGCGACCCCCATCGCCTTCGGCAGGAACGGCAGCCTCTCCAATACCAGAACGTGGGCGTAGCGGCCGACAGCCACCGCGAAGCCCGTGTTGAGCAAGGTCACCAGGGGTACGGCAGCCGCGTAGACGAAGAAGTATGCAGCGTCGACCATGTGGGCGCGAGCTCTCGCAGGGCGCGGGACCGCCGGCCACACCCGCTCGGCCATGAACGTCGTCACTACGACAGCTGTCAAGACGGGACCGACCATCTGGCTCTGGGCCGAGCTGAACGCCCGGAGTATCAGATGCGCCCGGGCGAGCTCTGCCAAACCCAGGAATAGGAGCCAGCCGGCAGCGGAGGTCAACAGGAGCGCCGCCAGCCATACCCCCCGGGCGCGGGTCGGTGGATCAGTCACCACCGGTGTCAGATCCGGCAGCTCGCGTTGGGGCGGCGCTGTCGCGGCTAGCACGGCTGATCGAAGATCAGTACGAGACCCCGCCGCCGCTGGGGGCGAGCGTGGGAGGCGTCGTGTTCGGAGCGTTCGCACCCGTCGAGTTGTTTGCAGCCCCCGGTGACTGGGCGGGCGCGGCCGGCGGGCTTGTCTTCGAGGACGAGCCGCAGGCGGCCAGGCCGGCCGAGACCGCCAAGCTCAAGCCTGCCGTCAACACCAGTTTGCGAACCTGCAAGCGCCGATCTGCCATGTCGTGTCCTTTCCCGTCCACCCGCGTGGGCAACGCCTGGCTCTACATACGTATGGCCGGAGCTGTGGAGATGGCGTGGAAGGCCGGCCGCGCTGCCGGCGCTGTCCGGTGGGTAGGCGGTTGCGCGCCGGCAGCTCGCGTGCCTAGAAAGCTGGATGTGCCCCCCGCTTCCGGCAAAGCAGCACCTCAGCCGACGCCCGAGACGGCCCCCTACTGGGAGGCAGCCAACAACCGCGAGCTGAAGATCCAGTACTGCAACTCCTGCTCGCGCCATTTCTTCTACCCGCGCATCGCCTGTCCGCGATGCGGCTCTGCTGACGTGACCTGGGTCAAAGCCTCGGGTCGCGCCAGGCTGCACACCTACCTGATCAACCACCGCCCGGCGTCCGGATTCGAAGAAGACGCGCCCTACGCCATCGCGGTCGTCGAGCTCGAAGAAGGACCCCGGATGATGACCAACATCGTCGGCGTCCCCAACACCCCCGAAGAGCTTCAACTCGACATGGCTCTCGAGGTGCGCTTCGAACCACGCGGCAAGGATGGCGAGCAACTCGTCCCCGTCTTCACACCGTCGACACAAGCATGACCGTCCGGGGGAAGTCGGCCATCGTCGGCGCCGCCGAATCCACCCGTATCGGCGTCGTCCCCGACATGTCCGCGCTCGAGCTGCACGCCGAATCGGCGCGGCTCGCGCTCGCCGACGCGGGCCTCTCCATCGCGGACGTCGACGGCGTCGCGTCAGCGGGGATATCTCCGATCGTCGTGGCCCATCACCTGGGGATCGAGCCGACGTGGCTGGACTTCACTTCGATCGGCGGCTGCAGCTTTCTCGTGCACGTCCGCCACGCTGCTGCCGCGATAGCGACGGGGCTCGCTGAAGTCGTGCTGATCACCCATGGAGAGTCCGGTCGCTCGCGCGTGGGCCAAGCGCGGCGCCAATCCGATCCCGCCTCACCGCAGGGCCAGTTCGAGGTCCCCTACGGGCCGGTGGGGCCACCGACCCTGTTCCCGATGGGCGTGCTTCGCTACATGAAGCAGTACGGGCTGACCCACGAGCAGCTCGCGAGCGTCGCCGTCGCCCAGCGGCGTTGGGCGGCCGACGTCCCGAGGGCGATGCACCGCGACCTCATCACCGTCGACGACGTCCTCGCGTCGCGGGTGATCGCGTACCCCATGCACCTGCTCGAGTGCTGCCTGGTCACCGACGGCGGCGGCGCGCTCGTCGTCACCTCCGCTGATCGCGCCCGCGCGACGCCCGGACCGAAACCTGCCGTCTACGTCCTGGGCACCGGCGAAGCCTCAGAGACGCCGATGGTCTCGATGATGGAGGACTTCACCTCCTCGGCCGCCTTCCGTAATTCCTCCGCGAAGGCATTCGCCGAGGCGGGGATCCGGCCCGCGGACGTAGACCACCTGATGGTCTACGACGCCTTCGCCCACCTTCCCATCTACGGGCTCGAGGACCTGGGATTCGTCGACCGGGGCGAAGCGGGCGCCTTCATCGAGGAAGGCAACACATCACCGGGTGGCAGCCTGCCGCTCAACACCAACGGCGGCGGCCTGTCCTACACCCACACCGGTATGTACGGAATGTTCCTCGTGCAGGAGTCGGTGCGCCAGCTGCGCAAGGAGGCTGCCAACCAGGTTCCCGGCGTCGAGGTCAGCGTGGCGCAAGGCGTCGGCGGGATGTTCATGTCGGCCGGAACTCTCGTGCTCGGGACCAGCATCTGATCTAGTAGTTGGGGAAGACTCAGGGGGAAAGACAATGGACGTCGATCTGGGACCGGAAATCGCAGAGTTCCGTTTGGAGATGCGCGATTGGATCGGCTCCAACTCGCCTGAAGGCCTCAACGAGCTCACCAACTGGGGTGGCCAGCAGGTCGCCGGCGGAAGGCGCGGTGTCGAGCGTCTCAAGCTTCTCGACCATCCGTTGCACAAAGAGTGGGAGTCGCGTCTTCAACTCGCCAAGTTGATCTGCCCACAGTGGCCGGAAGCCGTTGGAGGGCGAGGGTGGGACGGTGTCCGCGTCGCCGTGTGGTTCGAGGAGCTTCGCCGCCAGAACGTCCCACCGGTCAGGCGCGGGATGGGGGAGACGCTCGTCGGACCCGCGATCATCGTGCACGGCACGCCTGAGCAAAAGGCGCACTTCCTGCCGAGAATCGTCGAGGGGATCGACGTCTACTGCCAGGGCTATTCCGAACCGGACCATGGCTCGGACCTCGGCGCTGTCGAGACGCGCGGTGTCGTAGACGGCGACGAGCTCGTCATCACCGGGCAGAAGGTGTGGACCTCCGGCGCGCAGAGGGCGAACATGATCTTCGTCATCTGCCGCACTAACCCCGACGCCCCCAAGCACAAAGGGCTTTCGTACGTCCTCGTGCCGTTCTCACCGGAGAACGGGGTCACCGTCCGGCCGCTCCGGCAGATGTCGGGCGCGTCGGGGTTCTGCGAGGACTTCCTGGAAGGCGCGAGGGCACCTCTGTTCAACGTCATCGGCGGCCTCAACAACGGCTGGGCGCCGGCCATGACCACCCTCGGGTTCGAGCGCGGCGGCAATGCCACCACCGCTCACCTCGGCTTCGAGCAGGAGGTGTGGGACCTCATCGACCTGGCCCGCAAGAACGGCAGGATCTCCGATCCGCTCGTGCGCCAGCAGCTCGCCTGGTCGTATACCCAGGTGCAGATAATGCGCTACGCCGGCCTCCGGCTTCTCGCCGGCCTGGCGAAGGGCAAGGAGCCCGGCCCCGAGGCGTCGGTCAACAAGCTGTTCTGGAGCGAGTTCCACAAGCGCTTCGGCGAGATCGCCGTCGACGTAGTGGGCGCCGGCGCGATGATCCGCCCGGACGCCTCCGACGTTTCCGACCGGTCCGGGTACGTGACCGACGACTGGCAGGACATCTTCCTGTCCAGCCGCGCCGGCACCATCTACTCGGGCACCAGCCAGATCCAGAAGAACATCATCGGCGAGAGAGCGCTCGGCTTGCCCAAGGAGCCGAGCGCCGAGAGGAGGTAGACGCCATGACCGGTATCTGCGAGGGCCGCACCGTCATCGTGACCGGAGCGGGCCGGGGCCTCGGTCGCGAGCACGCGCTGGAACTGGCCCGCCAGGGTGCACGTGTCGTCGTCAACGACCTCGGCTCGGGCGTAGACGGCTCCGGCAGTTCGCACGGGCCCGCCGACGAGGTCGTGCAGGAGATCAAGGACATGGGCGGCGAAGCGTTCGTCAACTGGGACGACGTCTCCGACTGGGACGGAGCGCAACGTCTCATCCAATCAGCAATCGACACCTTCGGCGGCCTCGACGTCCTCGTCAACAACGCCGGCATCCTGCGGGACCGCATGCTCGTGAACATGACGCCCCAGGAGTGGGACGACGTCATACGAGTGCACCTGCGTGGCACCTTCGCTCCGACGCACTGGGCGGCGCAGTACTGGAGGGATCGCGCCAAGGAAGGTGAAAACAACGACGCCCGCGTCATCTGCACCAGTTCCTCCTCCGGAATCTACGGCAACGTCGGCCAGACCAACTACGGGGCCGCCAAGGCGGGGATCGCGTCGTTCACGATCATCGCCTCGATGGAGCTGGCCCGCTACGGCGTGACCGTCAACGCGATAGCTCCCGGAGCCCGCACCCGCATGACCGAGGAACTGGCTCGAGCGCGCGGAGTCCCGGAGCCCACGCCGGGGGACTGGGACCCGCGCGACCCGAGCAACGTAGCCCCGCTGATCGCTTGGCTGGCGAGCAGCGAGTCAGCGCACGTGACAGGCCGGGTGTTCAACCTCGCCGGCGGGCGCATAAGCGTCGCCGAGGGCTGGCACGCAGGCCCGGGCGCGGACAAAGGCGGTCGCTGGGACCCAGCGGAGCTGGGGCCGGTGGTCACGTCCATGGTCGACCAGGCAGCCCCGAATGCTCGCACCAACGGTCAGATCCCGGACCGTTCCGCGCCCGGTGCGAACTGCATGCCCGGCGTCGCGTAGTACCGCCCCGCATCCGTTACGAGGAACGCCTCGTAGCCCTCGGTCCGGTCGATGACGCCCAGCAGCGCCTCGCCGGCCACCGCGAGTGCGGTGGCGAGGGCGTCGGTCATCCCGAGGTCGGGGCCGGTGACGGTCGCTGAGGCTGCAACACGGGCGGTGCGGCCGGTGGACGGGTCGACGAGCTGTCCCGGTCGTTCGTAGTCGCCCGAGGTCGCGATGGCCCCGGTCACCTCCGCGACAGCCGCGTAGCGGTCGGGCTGGGCGGGATGCCTCACCGCGATCCTCCAAGGGTGACCCTCGGGTGAACCGGCCACAGCGATGTCGCCGCCGGCGTTGACCATCACGGTCCTGCATCCGGCACCCGTGAGCTCGCGCAGCGCCCGATCCGCCGCCCAGCCCTTGACCAATCCGCTCGGGTCGGGCCCGCCGGGCATCGCCCACGGATCGAATGCGCCTCCGGTGAGCTCCCGCGCGAGCCTGCACTGCTCGAGGACCTCGACGATCAGGCGGGCGTCCGCCGGTTCGAAGTCTTCGAGTTCAGCCGTACCCGCCCGCAACAACGACATCGGGCTCTCCGGGTTCCACGTCGAGAAGATCCGGTCGGCCTCATGGAGCGCGCACACGGCGGCGGCGACACCCTCCGGGGGCAGGGGATCCGGGCTCGTGATGCCGACCACCGTCCCCATCACGGGCTCGAGGTGCGTGTTCATCAGGCGATCCCGAGCTTCGTCAGGGCGTTGGCTACCGCGTCCACGAACGCCTGAGAGGTGAACGTCGCGCCGGAGACGCCGTTGATGTTCGTCGAGCCGGCACTGATGACCTGCCGTTCGAGCTGCGGGATGGCGTAATGGTCGATGCTCACCGAGCGGCCATCGGTCTCGTTGAGCGTCGCCATGGTGATGCTGTCGATCTTGTTTCCCTTGACCGTCACGGTGACGGCCATGTCGCCGTATGGGAAGGTCTGGTCGGCGCTGGTGGCCGTCCGGCTGGCCGACGCCGTGGTCGGGGTGTTTGACGAGGACGACCCGCTGGTCGCGGTGCTCGACGTACTGCTCGGGCTGGTGGTGCTCGTACCCCCGGACGCCGAAGCCGACGGTATGGTCAGATGGGTGCTCTGCGTGTGGAAGGCCAGAACCCCGGCAACGCCCGCGGCGGTTCCTCCTAGAACGAGCTGGTAACGGCGCATCGGCAGGTCTTTCTCCTCAACTAGAACTCAAACGACTCGGCGTGGATGGCCTCCGGTCCCACCCCGAGGGCGCCCGCCGCCCTCGCCACCCCTGACGAGAACCCGGCCGGACCGCACAGGAACACCTCGCGGGTGGCGATGTCCGGCACCACGTGATGCAGGTAGGCGGGGTCGTCGAGGCGGTGCTCGAAGCGCCGGCCGACGAGCTCGACCATGCGGCCCCGTCGGCCGGCCACCATCGACGCCAGCTCGCCGTTGTGCACCAAATCCTCACGTGTTGACGCCCTCTGCACCACGACCACGTCGACACCCGACGGCATGTCTTCGAGCAGCGCCCGAAGCGGCGTGACCCCGACCCCGGCGCCGATCAGTGCCACCTTGAGGCGGGTTCGGGCTTCGTCGGTGAACACGCCGTAGGGTCCCTCCACCGCGACCTTCGTTCCGGGCCTCAAACGGGTGATCGCCGCTGTCGTGTCGCCGGCCGCCTTGATGGTCACCCGCATGTACGGCGGCTGTGGCATGGCCGAAAGGCTGAACGGGTGGGCGTGCCACCACATGCCTCGCACAAGGAACCGCCATCCGAAGTACTGGCCGCCTGCGACTGCCAGCCGGTCGAGGTGCCGGCCGCGCACCACTAGCGAGTACACGCCCGGGCCTTCGACGTTGACGTGCACGATCTCGAGCCGGTGGTAGAGGCTGCGGGCGATCGGCAACATCAACCGGTAAACGACGACGACGCCCGCTGTCGCCAGCCACAACAGTGTCCACAGGCTCTGCGCAAGCGGGTGCCCGACCAGCGACTTACCGTCGATGATCTGGTGCGGTACCGAGAACGCGAGCGCGAGGTATGTGTAGAGGTGGATGACCCACCACGTGTCGTAACTGAGTCGCCGGCGCACCGCGCGGATCGACACACCGGCAATCGCCATCATCATCACGTACGACACGACGGCGGCAAAGATCCATGTCATGGTCATGATGAGCGAGCCGGCGCCGGACCAGAAACCGATATGCCCGGCCTGCGCGTAACCCAGCGTCGTCAGCACGGCGTGCGCGCTGAGGAGGAGCAGCGGAGCGCTCGAAAGCCGCCGGTGCAATCGGATCAGTCGGTCCTGCCCCATCACCCGCTCGAGAGCGGGAATCCTCGCCGCCAGGAGGACCATGATCAGAAGTAGGTAGGTTCCGGCCATCGCGGTCACGTCGCCGGCAAGAGTCGCCAGTCCGCCGGCGGCCGTAACCGCCTTGATCGATGCCTGGCTGATCGGCAGCGCCATCGAGGCGCCCAGCCCCACCGCTCCCGCCACCAACACCGCGTCAGCGACACCCCTGCGAGGCCGCCTGCGTTCCACCGCCCGACTTGGGGGCCCGACCGCGCGCGTCGGTACCACCGGTGCCTCCTCGACAACAGTCATGTAGCCAAGGTTCGGGCATCCACCTGACCGGAGGCTGTGATTCGCCTCTGAATTTCCTCAGAATGCGCCGCTCTGACCAGCCGGCAGTCGGGCCTGAAGTCGGAGGGAACTCCCAGCGTTGCCGGACCGAACTCTGCGCCTGTCCTTTCAGACTTGTCCTCGACCGGTGACAGATCCGGCCCCCCAAAGAAAGGACCATGAAATGTCCGCACTCGACAAGATCCGCAGCAAGCCGAGGCTCTGGGCGTCCGCAGCCCTGGTTACCGTCGGACTCACCTCCGGGGCGATCCTCGGGTCGACGTTCACCGCCGGCGCCTCGACCACATCGGGTACCACGAATAACAGCGCATCGAGCGGCAGCTCATCGGCCAGCGGGTCGGGCCCGGCCGGCACGTCGGGGAGCGGGGTGCCGCGGCCGCGCTCGTGCTGGTGCCTCGGGTCGAGGGCGCTGCCGTCGCCGCGCTCGTCACCGTGGCGGCCCTCGGCGGGCCGGCCGCGTACGCGCTGTCGACCGCGGCAACTCCCCACACTGGCGCCATCCCGTCGGCGGGCCCGAACGTCGCCGGTGGACGCGGTCCGGGCGGTGCCGGCGGTCAGTTCGCGCCGCCCCGCAACGCCGCCGGCCCAGGCAACAACGCGGGCGGCGTCGGCGGCCTCCTCAACGGTTCCACCTCCAACCCCGCGCTCACCGCAGCCTTGCGCGCCGACGCGTCGAAGTACACCTGGGTGGCCGCGACGGTCGGCGCGAACCAGGCCGCCGGCTACCAACTCGCCTCAGGCGACCCCGTCATGTCGATCGGCGGATTCAACGGCACGGACCCGTGGCCCACCCTCTCGCTGTTCGAGAAGTACGTCTCTGAAGGGAAGATCCACTACTTCATCGCCGGCGGTGGCAGCGGGACCCGTGGCGGGCCTCGCGGCGCGGGAGGCCCGCAGGTGAGCAGTGACTCATCGGCAATCACCGCCTGGGTGGAGTCCCATTCCAGCGCCGTGACGATCGGTGGAGTGACCGTCTACGACCTCACGCAACCGGCGACGGCCGGCTGAGTCAGCGCCGGCGGGCGGCCTGCCTTCTCGCGATCTTGCTGCCACGCACGGTCTTGTGCTGGGTGCGCGCCCGTTCGGCCGCCTGCAGCCTCCGTTCCTTGGCACGCCGGCGCAGTACCGGTCCCGAAACGGCGACCAACAACACCAGCGCGACGATCACCCAGTAGACGACCGATTCGGTGACCGGCCGCGTCGTCGTCACCAGGCTGAACCCGGGGAGCACGGCGCGCAAGTGCTCGTACTCGCTATGCGCAAACGACACAGCCTCGTTTTCGATCGCCTGCTTCGATCCGGGGACCCCGATGAACTCCGTCGCCTGCGCGTGGTCGACCTGGAACGCCACGACGACCACAGGGGGGTTCGTGAGAGTCGACGGCGTGAAGAACGCTGCCGAAGCACCCGGTATCGATGGCACGGCGACGGAGCCGGCGTAGGTGTACGACGCCGATT
This sequence comes from Acidimicrobiales bacterium, assembly GCA_035533095.1. Classification (NCBI taxonomy): domain Bacteria; kingdom Bacillati; phylum Actinomycetota; class Acidimicrobiia; order Acidimicrobiales; species Acidimicrobiales bacterium. The sequence goes on from DATLUM010000012.1 coordinate 13,249, forward strand.
TCAAGCTCCCTGTGCTGAGGTAGGTGCTCTTGGCCTCGGACTGCACCTTGGCCGCGTCAGCAGCGGTTGGCAGCACCGAGACGACCAGACTGACGGCGTTGCTGCCTCCGCCGGTCGAGTCGGACCATTCGATCGAGTAGGTGCCGGTCGAGTGCGGCGAGCGCTTCCCGGCGGCCTTCACGGCAGCGAACTGGCTGGACGACGCAGGCACCGTGTTCGCTGCGGCGGGCTTGGGGTTGAACCCGGCCGGCGGTTTGGTCACCACGAGGCGCGAAAGGCGGCCTGTCTCGACCTTGTCGACGCTCACGAAAGCCAAGTACACGGCGGCGGCCGCTGCCAGGAACACGGCGATTCCCGTGCCAATCCTCACCCGAGACGATCCCACGTCGGGTCATTCCAGCATGCCGTCAGTCGCCCGTCTCGTCGCCTCTGTCGAGCGGGCTGGGACCCGCACGTCGCGACCTGTTGGTTCTCCACCTCCGTCGCTGGGGAGCCGGCGGGGCAGGGCTCCAGTGCCTATCCGCCCCGTCGTGTGTGGCCCAAGGTGTGAAACGAATCCCTTCTGTCAGGGTTTGGTGCCGAGGACCCAGCGGTGGCGGAGGTGCCTCATGATCGAGACCTCCACGCCGAGGGGCTCGAGCGTTCTGCGAATCGCGCTGTCGGGCAGGCGAGCTCCGCGCCAGGATGAACTCAGGGTGTGACGCCTGGCGACAGCGTGAGCCAGATGCCCCGACCAGTCCAGCGCGCGCCCTCGCAACGAGCAGTCGCGTACCTGGATCGCCATCCGCCCGCCCGGCTTGAGCACCCGGACGGACTCGCGCAGGTAGGTGAGTTGAGCCCGCCGGCTCGGCACGTGCTGCAAGGTTATGTAGGAGAACACCAGGTCCACCGACTCGTCGGGGATCGCCGACATGCTCCCGTCGCCGGGAACCAGTTGGTGCTCGACGTTGGATGTGCCATCGAGATTTGCCTCGCAACGACGGAGCATCTCGGCGCTCACGTCCACTGCGATGACACGCTCGGCGAGTTGCGAAAGCCTTCGCGTCATCCGCCCCACACCGCAGCCGATCTCCAGGGTCGTCTCGTGGCGCTGCAATCCGATGCCGCATAGGGCGAGTAGAGCGTCGGTCTCCTCCGCTCCTTGCCGGAAGAAGTCGTCGGTCTCGGACGTGTGCCCGGTCGCGATGTACCACGCCGGGTTCGACAGGGCCGCCCTGTCCCAAAACCTGCGGGACGCGTCCCGAGTAGTTCTCATGCGGCTCCCTCAGGCGCCTATCTCGAGCTCAACCTTACGTCCGTCCCGCCGGCCCTTCTACGTTGATCGTGGGGGTGCCCTGCCCCGCACGAACCACGATGAGGTGGCTCTCCTGATCCCCCGGGTTTCCTTCGCGGTGGATCGCATGCTTGGGGACGTGCAGGAAGTCGCCGGCGACCGCCTCGACGACTTCGGAACCGCCGGGACCGGACTCCATGCGCAGAGTTCCCTGTGCGATATATATGGAGGTCTCGTACTCGCCGTGGTGATGCCACCCCGACGTCATGCCAGGGGCGGTCCGCACCAGGCCGGCCCACAGGCCATCGACCTCGATCGCCTTTTCGCGGATCATGCCGGGGGAGGGATCTGCCTCGGTACGTTCTTCCGGTTTCACACGCCGAACTGGATCCGATGTCGCCATGGGCCCCAGTCTGCCCCTCGAACGGCGACCGCTCTTCTACTTTGACCACCACCCCCTAGAACCGGAGGGAGGCTCCACCCATCCGCTACCCAGACACTCGCAAGAGCGACACCGTCGACGACTACCAGGGCGAGGCAGTCCCGGACCCGTATCGTTGGCTCGAGAACCCCGACGATCCCGAGACCGTGGCCTGGCTCGATCAGCAGCGCCGGTTCACCGACTCGTTCCTCGCCCGGGCTTCCGGACGGCAGGCCCTGAGAGCCAGGATCACCGAGCTCACCGACTACCCGCGCGCGAGTGCGCCGTTCGAGCGGGGCGGGAGGTGGTTCCAGACCCGCAACACCGGCCTTCAGGATCAGTCGGTCCTCTACGTGAGCGACCTGCCCGCCGGCGAGGGCCGCGTGCTCATCGATCCCAACCGGCTCTCCGAGGACGGGACCGTAGCCCTCACCCACCTGTCGGTCAGCCCCGACGGGTCGCTCGCTGCCTACGCCGTGAGCGAGGCAGGATCCGACTGGCTGAATTGGCGCGTCCGGGACACCGCTACCGGCGAAGACCTGCCCGGCGTGGTCCGCTGGTCGAAGTTCTGCGTCGCGGCGTGGCGCCACGACCTGTCCGGCTTCTACTACTCAGGCCTGCAACCGCCGTCCGGCCATTCATGGCCACGCGCACGGGGCTCACCGAGAGGGGTCACTCCCGGGGGCACACAGGTGCGGAACGTGGCGCTGCCCGTGATCCGCCGCTCGTATCAGGCGTTCTGCCTGGACCACCGACCCGGTCGACGGTACGCCGGCGAGGACCGCGAACGGCTCGCTCTTTTTCCGACTGATCGAGTTGCTGCCCGGCATCAGGCGAAACGGCGGCCCGGCGGCTCAGGTCCAGCACGACCAGATGGTCGTCGTCGCTAAGGCGGACCCGGGGAATCTCCCGCTTGTCGTAGAGCTCCACTTCCACCTGGGATCCCAGCTCCGCCCACCGACCCAGGGTCAGGGCAGCGGCGAAGCCCCAGGTGGACACGGGCACGTGCGCGTCCAGCGACAGCGCCTCTCCGTTGGAGGTAAGGGCGTCGACGACGAGCCCGCCCGGCTTGCTCTCCATGAAGACGATTCGGCAGTGCATGCTCGACAGCATGAGCCTCGGCTGGCGGCAGGTCATCGCCCTGCAGGAGGTTTGTCCCCTTGGTCCGGGGGTGGACCCGGAAGACAGGCCCTCGTCCTCGAGATGTAGAGGGACCTACAACCGCAGCACCGTCCCCACCGGCGCGACACGGCCGATTCGGGGCAGGGAATCCTGCACCACGCCGGCGAGCACGCGCGGCGCCTCGGCAATGCGGGCTGTCAGGGCCTCCACCGGCTCGGGTTCTGGGATGACGCCGTTGGCGTAATCCGTCAGGTAGCCGACGGCGGCGAGGGGAAGTTGGGCCTCGCCGGCCAGCACCGCCTCAGCGTGCGAGACCGGTGCCGGCCGACCCGATCATGTCGAGGAAGTTGTCACAGTAAAAACGCCGGCGGACGTCTTCGGACGCGTCGCCGAGCGATGCCTCGAACCGCTCGATCGGCCTGCGCCCCCCTTCCACATGGGGGTAGTCCGAGGAGAACATGCAGACCTCCGGTCCCGATTCGCTGATTATCCAGCCGACATCCTCGGTCGGGTAGGGCGTCACCCGGACCTGCCGGCGCACGTACTCCGACGGTCTGAGCGACAACGTCCTCAGCCGCTGCTCGTGCTTGGCGAACGCCTCCACTGCGGATTCCATCTGGTGCATCCAGGACGGCAGCCATATCGCGCCTTGCTCGATTACGCCCAGGCGCAGATCGGGAAAGCGCTCCAGCACCCCATCGAAGATCATCGTCGCGAGCGTCTGCATCGGCGGGTGGGGGATCGCCATGTAGTCGACGGAGCGGAAGTTCTCCTCGCCACCGTGGAAGTCGGGGGGCACCGGTAGGCCGTTGCGAAAGTAGTTGGCGTCGACGAGGTTGCCGGTGCCGCCCACGTGGAAGACGATGGGGATTCCTGCGTCCTGCGCGATCGCCCACAGCGGGTCGAGATCGATGTGGCTCGGCGAGTGGCCTGCCGGGCATCCGGAAGCGATGAGAAGGGCGGCCGCCCCGTCATGGACAGCACCATGCGCGATCTCGACTGCCTCCCCGAAATCCGCCAATGGAACGTAAGCCGTCGCCAGCAACCTCGGGTCCGCGGCGCAGAACTCGAGCATGGCCCGGTTGTGGGCTCGGGCCGTCCCGTAGGCGAGCCCGGTGTCGCCCGAGTGCTCCCAGTCGTAGAGGCGCCTGTTGTGGAAAGTGTTGAACACCAGCTGGCTCGAGAACCCGAGAAGGTCGAGTGCCCTGCCGCGGTCCTCGGCGAGAAACGACCCTGTCGCCGCGAAATTCTTCCTCAACATGATCTGCTCGGCTTCGTCCGCCCGGTACTCAGACGAACGGTGGCTGGCCGCGAGACGCTCGAACGCGGCGACGAGATCCCGCTGCTGCTCGGTGGGGTCACCGGTCTGGCGGAGCTCATTGCCGCCGGGGTAGCGCAACGGGGGGATCCGATCCCGTATGGCTGGGTCGGCGTGGTCGCGCAGCCAGTTAGGCGTCTCCATCACGTGAGCATCGGCATCGTGGACTATCCGGCCTTCCACCGCGTTGTAGGCCGGGGTTCCCGGGTGGGGTCGAACTGCTGTCACGGGCGCGATTCTCGCGCGCTCCGCGACCGCCGTTCTCAGCCGATCGGCTGCCGCCACTGCACAACCGTAATGCCTGGGACCCGGTCTAGGTTTGGGGTATGAGGATCGAGACCCGGTCGCTTGCTGCATCGAACCCGGCTGTGTACTCGGAGCTCTGGTGGGGCAATCTGCTCAGCGGTCTGCGCATCGACCTCCGCCATGCCGATCGTGACGAGGTGCGCGAGCTCCTGGAGCAGGCATGGCGGCGCAAGGCCCCCAAGAAGCTGCTGGTGTGAGCAACCGCTCTACCTGGGAGTACTACGACCTTCGCTCCCTCCAACGACCACCCGGCATCGACAACGCGGTCGCCTACTGGCAGGGCCTAGGCGTTCCCTGCACCAGTGGCGACGTCGCAGCCGAGGCTGCGGAAGTCGAGAAGTTGCTCCGGTCCCTGCCGCCAGCGACCTTCCTGGACGTCGGGTGCGGGCCGGGGACCTTCACCGGGATGCTGGCCGGGAGGGGAGTCGCCCTGGACCAGAGCGCCAACGCGGTCGCGCGCGTCGCCAGGGATCATGAGCACGCTGTCCCGATTCGGGGGGACGCGATGGCGCTGCCGTTCGCGGCCGGGTCGTTTGACCGCGCCCTGGTTTCGCACCTGTACGGCCTCCTGCTTCCCGATGAGGCCGGCGTCCTGATGGACGAGACGCTCAGGATTGCACCCGAGGTGCTGATCCTCGACGCCGGCCGCCCCGACGGGGTTGCATCCGAGGAGTGGCAGGACCGCACGCTTCCCGACGGGAGCGCGCACCGGGTCTTCCGCCGCCATTTCAAAGCGAGCGAGCTCACTTCGGAGGTGGGCGGGCAGGCCGTCTTCGCCGGGTCGTTCTACGTGATGGTCCTTGCCGGGGTCGAGGTGGCCGGGGCAGTCAGCCGGTGCTCGGGGCGGTGGCGCTCTCCACGGTGACCTCGTAGGGGGTCGCCGTCGGCGGCAGCGGGATTGCCGTCCCGTCGACCACGACGTTCAACCCCGCGGGGTTGCCGATCCGCAGCCAGAGTCCCGGGAGGGCGCCGAACGACTTCCTGTCGCCGGGCGCAAGGAGCCCCTCGAACACGATCGGGCCCGTGGTCGATCCTGTGCGCAGCTCGACCCAGCATCGCTGGACCGCGACGAGGCCCAGGTCGACCGGGCCCGAGCCGACCTCGTACGCGGCCGAGTAGGCGGTCGATCCCGATGCGAGCGGCACGGGTTGGGCCGGCACTTGCACTGGATGCCGCGCGGTTGCCGCCTTCGGCGCGTGCACGGCGGCGGGGATCTTCGGAGAAGCCGCCTGATGCACCGGCGCGCCGCCCCCGGATCGGAACGCCATCGTGGCGATCACCGCGACGAGGGCGGAGGCGGCGGCCACCGCTACCATGCGAAGCGCGGGCGACCTGAGTGAAGGGACCGCGGGCAGACGCCGCCGTCGTGCACCAGGCAGAGCGCCGACCGCCGGCGCGGGAGCCGTCTCGGGGGCCGCAGCCGGCCCCAGATTCTTCCTCGCAGCTGCCGACCGGGTCTCAGCCGCCCCGGGCACCGCCGCCCCGGCCACAGACTCGTCGACGAACATCAGCTTCCGCCCCCCCGCCGGCGGTGACACCATGGGCAGCGTCGCCCCCGGCTTTCGCTTCCCGCCCCCCGCCGGCGACAACTGCTGGAAGCGAAGCTGAGCCCCGGGGAGAACCTTCACATGGGTCTCGGCCGCGGCCGCCGAACCGCCGGCCATGTGCTGGAGGTGCTCGAGAGTCGTGTGATAGGTCTGGACCGAGCGTGCATCCCGGTAGGCGGACTTCCAGTGGGCGGCGACGACCAATGCAGCAGCAGCTGCGAGGAGAAGGACGATCAGTGCCGGCACGGCGGAGCCGCCTCCTGGGCAGCCACCTGTTGTACAACGCGCGCTGGTTTGATCAGCAGTGCGGCTGGTTCCGCTCTCGATGCAACCCCTCGGCTCATCCACTATTGGCAATACCTCGCCGGCGGATTTTTTAACCACAGCCCAGCCGGACCAGCGCTATGTCCACTTCCTCCCCCCCCACGGTGTAGACATTCCGGGTGTGACAACGGTGCCGGAGGGTGCCGAGGCGGAGACCGGTCCGGCCGCTACGACCGGTCCGGCAGCTGGTGAGCGAAGCCGAGGCGCTGCGCTTCCTGCCGCAGAAGGCGATGCTGCGGTTCTCCAACTTGATGCTCTGCGAGGAGGAGAACCGCTCGATCGAGCGGTTCTGCACGGCGGTGGTTGCGGTGGTCCGTCGGGGCGGCATGGCGCAGGTCGCCTTCGCCTCGGCGGGGCACCCCCCCCGGCGATGGTGCGCCGCGCCAGCGGTATCGTCGAGGAGTTGCCGGCGACGGGTATCACGCTCGGTGTCGTCGACGACCTAGGCGGAAAGGCGCAGAGGTTGACGCTGGAGAAAGGCGACTTGATGGTGATGCACACCGATGGTCTGACGGAGGTGCGCGACTCAGCCGGGACGTTCTACGGCGAGGAACGGCCGGCAGGCGTCATCGAGCGGGACAAATGACGGACGCGACGCCTGCCACCCGCTCCGTCCCGGCGGCTACCGCCGGTTGCCCGGAGTGCGCGCGACGCGCGGCGGTTCCTCGAGGAGTCTCTGCCGGGCGTCGACGGGGACACGGTCTACATCGCCCAGCTGCTGACGAGTGAGTTGGTGACCAACGCGGTCCTCCACGCCGGAACGGAGATCGAGCTCAGAGTGTGGGCGATGGGTGGCCGGGTGCACGTCCGTGTCCTCGACGAGGTTGCCACCCGTTTGCCGATCCCTCACGAGCAGGCCGCTGAGGCTGGCACCGGGCGCGGGCTGCACATGGTCGAGCATCTCTCAGCAGCTTGCGGTGTCGAGGTCTCTCCTGGGGGAAAGACGGTGTGGTTCGAGTTGTGGCCCAGCGAGACCGACTTGAAGCCTGGCGCGACCTGGACGGTTCCCGGCCCCGCTGCGGGCCAGGGAGTAACCGTGACTCTGGTAGATGTGCCGGTCGGTCTTTCTCTCGCGGCGCAGCGTCATCGTGCGGCTCTGCTGCGCGAGGCACGCCTGATTGTCATGTCGGGACGCAGCACCGTAGGTGTGCGAACCTCCGATATTCGCGACGTCGCCGGGCTCAACGACATGCTCGATTCCGCCCTGAGCCGGGCGATGTCACGGGATCCGACCGCGTCGACGCTGTCGCTCAAGGTCGACATGCCTCGTGGCTGCGGCCCCGTGGCACTCCGTCTTTCGGAAGTGATCGACGTGTTGAACGGCGCAGCCCGGTCCGGCCAGCTGTTGACTCGTCCGTCCCTGCCCGAGGTGCGCAGTTTCCGCATGTGGATGTTGAGCGAGGTCGCCAACCAGCTGGACGGGCGACCCCCGTCGCGGTGGGTCGGCCAGCACAGCCTCACGCACCGTGCTGCCCCGGAGGATCGCACGGAATACGACCCCGCCGACGTCCACGCCCGCGCAGTCCCGGCGGTGGCAGCCGATGACGACAACTCCATACTGGCGGTCAACGAAGCAGCCGTGGCGTTGCTGGGATGGAAACCCGAGGATCTCATCGGCGAGAGGGTCACGGTCATCATCCCGCCGGAGTGGAGGGAACGCCACGTCGCCGGGTTCACGAACTTCCTGCTGACGGGAGAGGCCACCATCATCGGAAAGTCGACCCTCGTGCCCGCCTTGCACCGGGATGGCACGACGGTCGACGTGTTCCTCAAGATCGACGTCGAGCAGTCCCGCAACGGGCGAACGGTGCTCGTGGCGGAGTTGGAACCCGCGGCGTCGGATACCGGCCTGGCCGAGCTGGCGGAGCGGGCGTCTTAAAGGGGTACCTCTTTAGGAGCCGGCAGGCCTCGCGAACCGGAACAGGACCTTCTCCTGGTGGTAGTAGTCGAGCCACTGCAGGAGGTCCTTCTTATGCTCGTGGCCGCCGCGGTGCGCAGACACGGGAACGAACCGCAGTCTCAGTCTCGCGACCGAGACATCGAACCCTGCGCCTTCGAACGTCGAGGCGACGGCGTCGAGGTCGTACATCGGAGGAAGGTCGAGTGCCGACGAGTTCTCGTCGTGCCAAGCCCGCATGAGCGCGCTTCCGGCGTGCATGCCCATCACTGCGTAATAGGGAGCCCCCGGCTTCAACGCTTGGAACACGGTCGCGGCGTGCTCGTGCATGTCTCTTATGAGGTAGAGCACCTCGTGGCTGAACGCCGTGTCGAAACCGTTCCAACCTTTGGGGATGCTTGACGCGGCCTCGAAGTTGAGCGGCCTGGCGCCGGTGAGCCGGCGAGCGTCTTCGACGGCGGTCTGCGCCGGGTCGTAACCGAACCCCTCGGCGATGCCGGCCCGGTCGACCAGCATCCTCAGGAACCCTCCCCGATTGCACCCGGCGTCGAGCACTCGTGCTCCGGTGAGGTCGATGTCGATCGTGTCGAGCATCGCCTGCCATATGAAGCCGTGCTCGTCTTGCATCGCCTCGTCCTCGGACGCCGATCTCCAGTAGCCCATGGCTGCAAGCTAGAGGCCCCGGCGGTCAGGTGGCCGGCACCGGTAGCGCGTCACGCCGGCGGAGGAGGTACCTCCTCAGCTCGTCAGCACCCCAGACGACAAGAGAAATCATCCTGACGGGGCGACGGCAGCTTTTAGGGGCCTTGTTCATTTTCGGGCAAGGGAATCTGGCTACCGTGGCCGGATGCCAACAGGTGACGCTCCGAGCGAGGGCCGCCCGGAAGACGTTCTTCGTCACGTCGTACCAGGCGCCGACATCGTCGTCCCACTCGCCAACGGTGAGCCCCCGACACTGCTCGACGCCCTAGAGGCGCAGCAGGCGTCTCTTGAAGGCGTTCGGATACACCAAATGCACGCCTTGGTCGAACGGGCCTACATCAGGGGCGAGTTCGGTGACCGCCTGCGTCACGTCAGCTACTTCCTCTCTCCAGCGACGAGGAAGGCCTACTGGGAGGGCGGGTGCGACCTCGTGCCGAGCCACTTCTCGGAAGTCCCCGCCCTCCTCAGGGCCGCCACGCGCCTCTCGCTGGTGATCGCACGGGCGTCACTCCCGGACCGGCACGGTTTCTTCAGCCTGGGGACCAACGCCGACTACACCGCGAGCTTTATCGGTCAGGCCCCGTTCTTCCTGGAAGTCGACCCGGCCATGCCGCGCACCTACGGTGACAACCAGCTGCACGGCAGCCAGGTCGTCGGGTGGTGTCGCGGCGCCCACGGATTAGCCGACGTTGCCCCAGCGGAGCCTTCCCCCGAGGACAGGAAGATCGGCGAGTTCGTGGCGGAGCGCATCGCCGACGAGTCGACGCTGCAGGTGGGGATCGGGTCGATCTCGGCGGGCGTGCTGGCGTCACTCGCTGGTCACAAGCATCTTGGGATCCACACGGAACTGCTGTCCGACGGCGTCATGGACCTCATCGAGTCGGGGGTGGTGACCGGGGCTGCGAAGCGGCTGCGGCGCAACAAGATCGTCGCCACGTTCTGTCTCGGGAGCACCAGGCTCTATGAATGGTTGAACGAGAACGCGGCCGTCGAGTTGCTCCCAGTCGACTGGGTCAACAACCCCCGCGTGATCGGCCAGGAGCCTCGATTCGTGTCGGTCAACTCGACCACCGAGGTGGACCTGTTCGGCCAGTGCGCGTCGGAGACGATCGGCGGTCGCTACTGGTCGGGAAGCGGGGGTCAGGCAGACTTCGCGAGGGGCGCCATGTACAGCGACGGTGGTCAGGCCTTCATCGTGCTTCGTTCGCTCACCCATGACGGGCGCAGCCGCATCCGGTCCCGACTGAGTGAGGGCTCGGTCGTGACCACCTTGAAGAACACGGTGGACCACGTCGTAACCGAGTGGGGAGTCGCGGAACTGCGAGGCCGCTCCCTGGCACAGAGAGCCAGGGCGCTGATCGGCATCGCGCACCCTTCCGTCAGGGACGTGCTGGAGTCCGAGGCTCGTCAGATCGGGTTGCTGCGGTAGGCGTCATGTCACCGGTACTACTACTACCGGCACGTTGGAGCGGTGGGTGCAGGAGTGGCTGACCGAGCCGAGCACCAGCTCCAACGTCGGTCCGAGGCCCCGCCGGCCCACCACGAGCATGTCGGCTTGCTCGGACCGCTCGACCAGGACATCGGCTGCGGCTCCTTCGACCGCCGTCAACTTCACGGTGAGACCGTGGAGGTCCAGACGATCGACCGTCTGGGCGAGGACATCGTCAGCGGCCTTCTTGAGCACCTGATCGATCGGGGTGCTCAAGTCGGTGCCCGTCGGGAAGAACGGCGCGGTCCACGTCCAAGCGGTCACGACCTCCAGGAGTGAGTCGCTCCTCTTGGCTTCTTCTGCAGCCCAGCGAACCGCTGCGTCTGCACCGCTCGAGCCGTCGGTGCCCGTGACGATGTGCCCAACCCGCGGGCGGACAGGGGCACGGTGTTTCCCAGTCGGGACGATGACGACGGGTTTGGGGCAGTGATGTGACAGAGCATGGCTCGTCGACCCCAGGAACAGGTCGCCGGCAGTGCTGCGGCCCCGGGATCCGACCACCACCAGGTCGACCCCCGGCTCCCGGGCGAGGTCACGCAATACGTTGTACGGCATCCCCTCGGCCACCCTGAGGTCCGCCGTGTCGGGATCTCCTCCCGTCTCGGCGAGGGTCTCTCTCAGCATCTTCTGCCCGTCCTCGACCATCTCGTCCGTCGGGAGCGGCACGAAGTAAGGCGCGCTGTAGGCGAACACCGGGATGTGCCACGCGTACACCGCGATGAGCCCTGCACCTCTGATCCGGCTCTCCGTGAGAGCCCACTCGAGAGCGTGACGGTTCCCCTCGGATCCGTCGACCCCTACCAGGACTTGGCTGCTCCCGTCCGAGCGTTCCATAGCCTCCTGTACCTCCTCCATACCGATTCCTAATCCGACCTGACCAGAGTCACCGAAGACTGCACTGCTCGGACTATACGGTCAGGAAGCTGTTCGAGATCACCTGGCAGCACGAGGTAGTCGGCGGCGCCTTCGGCGAGGCAGGCGTGCCGCAGGTAGATCGCATCGGTCCGTGAGACCACCACGAGCACAGGATGCCTCGGGGATGAGCGCAGGTGCGACATCACACCCAGGATCCCGCGGCCTGCGATCGATACATCCACGACCGCTGCGTCGAAGACGGCTGGGCAGGCGACGACGGCCTCACCGTCGGTGGCCTGGGCGACCATCTCGAATCGCCGGTCATGGCCGACTGAGGAGCAGAGAAGCTTTCGCAGATGCGTGTCCGTGGATCCCACCAGCACCCTGATCCTCTGGGTCGGATGGTGAGCATCTTCCATGAGGCCACTCTGCAGCGTCGGGGTGGATGAGTCTCGATACCGAGAGTCACTCTCCGGTGGGCCGAAGGTCACATTGTCCTTCGATTCTCGTTTCCCTGCGGCTAGTCGGATTCGAGGGCCGGGTCGACCGCGGCGTAGGCACCCAACAGGTCCCTGACGGAGACCACGCCCGTCAAGCGGCCGGAATCCTCCACCAGGACGTGCCTCACGTATTGGTCCATCATCTCTTCGGCGACCTCCGCGACGGTCGCGGTCGCGTCGGCCCATGCGATCTCCGTGTGCGCGACTTCGGAGGCGGTGGTATCCCTCGGGTCGCGGCCGGAGCCGATCGCTCTGACCAGGTCACGTTCCGACACGATGCCGGACGGCTCGGCGCTTGCCTCGTTGCGGACGATGGCTGCGCCCACTTCTGCGTCGGCCAAGGTGCGCGCGACCTCCACCAGCGACGCGTCAGGGGCTACCCACACGACGCTCTCCGAGACGAGCGTGGAAATGGGCATCGACCCGACACTGATCTCCGTCATGTTCCTAGCATGGGTTGCCTCACCGGATCTCCATAGGGCCGAAGGTCCCCTTTGCCGGCTCTCCACTCGGAGGGAGAATCGGTCATCCACCTTGTGAGGTCGGACGAAGGAGTGGACAATGTCGAGGGTTGCACTGATGAGGGAACCCAGCCCGAAGCTGGCAGATGGCATCGTCACATGATCGAGCGCGAGCCTCTTGACGTGGCGCTGGCGGCGGCCCTGGTTGCCCGCCCCGGCGCCCCCTCGAGGCGGGCGGAGGTGCCCTCGACTGAATCCGGGGCCCATGTGGTCGACCTCGGTGGCGGGAGGATTCTCATGGCGGTGGACTGCCCGAAGAGCGCGGAGATACTCGCCGATCTGGGTTACGAACCTGTGACGGTCGACATCTCGGAATTCGAGAAGCTCGAGGGATGCGAGGTGATTCGATGTCGACCGGCCGGCCTTCCTCTCTGATTCTGGGGTCCGCACTGGCCTTACTGGCTGCCGGTGCCATCGCGCATGCCGCCGGAGCACCCGGCCCGGGCGACGACATCTGGATGGCTGCCGGAGCCGTCGGCGCCGCCGACGCTCTGTGGGCGATGGTGAGTGGTCTGCGAGCCGGCCGTTTGGGCGTCGATGTGATCGCGCTGTTGGCCGTCACCGGCGCCTTGGCTGTCGGCGAATACCTGGCGTCCGGCGTGATCGGTGTGATGGTCACCAGCGGCCGCTTCCTCGAGGACTGGGCAGAGGGTCGTGCTCGTCGTGATCTGCGCGCCCTCGCCGACCGGGCACCCCGGAGCGCTCACCGTTACGAAAACGGGGGGTTACGGACCGTCGAAGCGGGCCTCGTGCGTCCGGGAGATCGGCTGATGGTCCGCTCAGGAGAACTGGTCCCGGCTGACGGCAATCTCCTGTCCAGTGCGGTCCTGGACGAGTCGAACTTGACGGGAGAGTCGAGGCCGGTGGAGCGAGCATCCGGCGAACCCGTACGCAGCGGGGTGGTCAACGTCTCCTCTCCTTTCGACCTTGCGGTGACAGCAAGGGCGTCCGAGAGCGCTTATGCCTCCATAGTCAGACTTGTATCCGCAGCCGAGTCTTCTCGCGCTCCTTTCGTCCGCCTTGCGGACCGCTATGCGAATTGGTTCCTCGGGCTCAGCCTGCTCGCCGGGGGCGCTGCGTGGATGGTCGCCGGGGCGGAGCGAGCTGTGGCGGTCCTGGTAGTCGCAACGCCGTGCCCGCTGATTCTCGCTGCACCCATAGCTCTGGTTGCCGGGCTGTCACGCGCGGCGCGGCGTGGCGTCGTGATCAAAGGCGGAGGGGTACTCGAGCGGCTGGCGCGCTGCACCACCCTCCTCATCGACAAGACCGGGACCTTGACGAGTGGGCATCCGGTGCTGGTGGACGTCGTCACGGCGGGGTCCATGGATCGCGACCAGGTGTTGGGCATGGCGGGATCCCTGGATCAGGTATCGGCACACGTGCTCGCCCACGCTGTCGTCCAAGCGGCCAGGGAGCGAGGTATGGACCTGGTGATCCCGAGCCGGGTCGAGGAAGTGCCGGGCAGGGGCATTAGAGGCGACGTCGGCGGGAAGCAGGTTTCCTTGGGAAAGGCCAATTGGGTCGGTCTGACGGGCAATCCGTCGTGGGTGAGGTCGGCCCGCCGGCGGGCAAGGCTGGATGGGTCGATAACGGTATTCGTATCGGTCGACGACCAACCTGCTGGAGTCCTGCTCCTCGAGGACCCCGTACGCGTCGATGCCACCAGAACCATCCGGTCGTTGCGGCACAGCGGCATCAGCCGGATAGTCATGGTGACCGGCGATCGGGCCGAGGTGGCTGAAAGCGTTGGGGCCGCAATCGGAGTCGACGAGGTTCTCGCCGACCGAGCTCCGGAGGACAAGCTTGACGCTGTTCGCTTGGAGAGGCGGAATGCACCGACGATGATGGTTGGTGACGGGATCAATGACGCGCCTGCCCTGGCGCTGGCCGATGTCGGGGTAGCGATGGGATCGCGTGGTGCGACCGCTTCGTCGGAGGCAGCCGACGTGGTGCTGACCGTGGACCGGATCGACCGTTTGGGTGAAGCCCGGCACATCGCCCACAGGTCGCGAGTTCTCGCTATCCAGAGCGTCGTCGCCGGGATGGTGATGTCCCTGGTCGCCATGGGAGTCGCCGCCATGGGGTTTCTGCCGGCGGTGTGGGGTGCCTTTCTCCAAGAAGGCATCGATGTCGCCGTCATTCTCAACGCTCTCAGGTCAATGGCTCCGGCCAAGTCGGAAATCGTTCTGAACTCCGAAGACAGCCTCTTGACCCGGCGCTTCCGCGATGAACACGTACAGATTCGGGAGTCGATAGATCGGGTCCGGTCGATAGCTGACTCTCTCGGCGACATCGGAGCCGATGAGATTCGCGACAGGGTCCGCGAGGCATACCGCCTGCTCAGCGAGACGGTTTGGCCCCACGAGGCGGCAGAACAGGAGATCCTGTATCCAGCTCTCGAGCGCATCCTCGGAGGGAGCGATCCGACCGGTCCCATGAGCCGAGCACACATTGAAATCGCCCACCAGATCCGCCGGCTCGGACGGCTGATCGATGAGATCGGCGCTGACGCGCCCGATGGACAGGAGGTAGAAGAGATCAGAATCCTCCTTTACGGGTTGTACGCGATCCTGCGGCTGCACACCAGCCAGGAAGACGAGAGCTACCTGTCGCTCGCGGATGACACCGAGCTGCTGAGCGCGGGAAGTCGCGAATAGGCCGTTCGACTCTGCGGACGGCCGCCTCCGGCGCCCCACAGTGAGGTAGAAGACCGACAGTTGAGAGGAGGATGAGTTGCCAGACCGTGCAACCATCGAGGAGTTCCTGACACAGCGCCATGTCGCGTTCGTGGGAGTGTCAAGGGATACAAAGCAGTTCTCGAACGCCGTTTACCGCAAACTGAGAGAAAGCGGGATCACGCTCTATCCGGTCAACCCCTCCGCGGGCGGGGTACCGCTGGAGGGCGACGTCTCTTACTCCACGCTCGCGGATGTGCCCGATCCAGTCGACGGCGCCTTCGTCATGGTCCCGTCTTCAGCCGCTGCGGCGGTGGTACGCGACGCGATCGACCGCGGCATCCGGAGAGTCTGGCTGCATCGCGGCGCCGGCCAGGGTTCCGTGTCCGATGAGGCGGTGGAGATCTGCCGGGCGAACGGTGCCCGGGTTGTCGACGGAGCCTGCCCACTCATGTTCCTGGAACCCGTGCGGGGGATCCATCGCGTCCACCGTTTGATATCGGGCCGGCGCATAGCTGCGTGACGGCGGACGGACCGCTGTCACGGCTCTGGGCGGGTGAGCTTCCGCATTTGCGGGGTACGGCTCAAGAGGTCGATGAGCAGGGCGGCGGCCGCTCCGAACGCCAGGGCCTGAAGCGTGACCTCCGAGCCGGGGCGGTGGTCCAGCGAGAAGAATGCGTTGACCCCGGGCGTGAGATACGCGCCTACGAACAATGCAGCCATCCCGGTTACGAGCGCGACGCGGGCCAACGTCCAGGGCCTCGCGACGATTGCCAGAATCCAGAGGGTCACCACAACGGTGACGATGATCGCTGACGTTCTGGCGGCGTCGCCGGGCAGGCCCTCCGCTCGGGCTCCTGCGTATGTCAGCAGTACCGCCACCGCGGTGAGGCTCCCGGCGAGCAGCGCGAACGCCAGGACGCGGCGAAGGAATCCTTCGGTGAACCGGCGAGTGTTCGGGGCGAGGGCCAGGAAGAACCCCGGTATACCGATACCCACGGCGCTGATCAGGGTGAGGTGCCTCGGCAGGAACGGATAGGGCCACCCGGTTATCGAAACGGCTACCGACAGGACCAGCGAGTAGACGTTCTTCACCAGGAACAGTGCAGCCACCAGCTCGATGTTCGCCAGCACGCGCCGTCCCTCGCCCACGACGGCCGGCAACACGTCGAAATTGTCGTCAAGGATCACCAACTGGGCGACGCCCCGTGTGATCGCCGAACCGGACCCCATCGCGACGCCGAGGTCCGCTTCTTTGAGAGCGAGGACGTCGTTGACACCGTCGCCGGTCATGGCGACGGTGTGACCATGGGCCTGCAGCGCCAGGACCATGTCGCGCTTCTGATCGGGGGTGACCCGCCCGAACGCCCGGTTCTGCTCCACTGCCTCGCCGAACAGTTCGTCGTCACCGGGGAGCCCGCGCGCGTCCACGGCCCGGTCGGCCCCGGGGAGCCCGGCTCGATCCGCCACACTGCGTACCGTCGCCGCACTGTCACCTGATATGACCCGGACCGTCACGTCGTGTTCGGCGAAATAGGCCAGCGTGGCGGCCACCTCAGGACGGACCCGCTCGCGCAGTTCGACGAGCGCCACGATGCTCAGGTCACGAGGTAGTTCGGTCCCCTGCAGAGGAGCATCACCTCTCGCGAGGACCAGGACCCTCGCGCCACGCTCGGCTATGACTACTGCCTTGGCGAGGAGTTGGGACGGATCAGCCGCAGGGATGACCTCGGGTGCTCCGATGACCCAGGTGCCGTGACCCGCGAAGGTCGCTCCGCTCCACTTGCGGGCCGAGCTGAAGGGAACCTGCGCGATCGGGACCCACTCTTGTTCCGAGGTGACGGCCGCCCGAATGGCCAGCATGGTGGCGTTGGCCTCCCTGGACGACGACAGGGATGCCAGGGCGGCTTGGATGTCGGGCCGCCATTGGCTGCCGGTCTCCTCATCCCACTCCATCCGGGCGAAGGAGATCCCGCCTTCGGTCAAGGTTCCAGTCTTGTCCACGCACAGCGCGTCGACCCGGGCAAGGGTCTCCACGGCCGGCATCTCCTGCACGAGCACGTTCTGGCGCCCGAGTCGGAGCGCGGCGGCGAGAAAGGCCAGGGTCGTCAGGAGTACCAGCCCTTCGGGGATCATCCCCACGAGACCGGCGACAGCCAGGCGGATGGCGACCCTCCACGGTTCGGACTGCAGCTCTCTCACGATCAGAATCGGAGCGATCACGACCATCAACCAGGTCAGCCATCTGAGCACCTGGTTGATCCCCCGCATCAGCTCCGATCGAGCGAGGCTGAAGCGCCGAGCTTCGGCCGCCAGCCGGTTCGCATAGGCGTCGTCGCCCGCCCTCGTCACCCTCGCCCTGAGCGTGCCCGACACCAGCCAGGACCCTGACAGCAGCTGGTCTCCGGGCTGCTTGACCACGGGCTCGGACTCCCCGGTAGCCAAGGACTCATCCACCTCCCCGCCATAAGCAACCACGGTGGCGTCGGCCAACAGCTGGTCACCCGGCCGGAGCTCCAGGAGATCGTCGACCACCACCTCCTGGGGAGCGACGGTTACCACCTTGCTGTCGCGTAGCACCCTGGCCGTCGGAGCGCTGAGGACGGCCAAAGCGTCAAGAGCACGCTTGGCTCGCGTTTCTTGCACCACCCCGACCAACGTGTTGATCAGTGCGATTGCCAGGAAGGTCGCATCCGGAGCGGATCCGGTGACGAGGGTTGCGCCACCCAGTATCAACAGAAGGAAGTTGAGGCGGGTGAGCGCGTTGCGGCGCAGAATCTCGACCCACGACTGCGATGTCTGATTCGCGAATCTGTCGGGTTTCCGCTGGATCCTGGCTTCAACGTCAGAAGCGGACAGACCACTTTCCAGCCAGCCTGCCGGCAGAGCGGCGGCGAACGTGTCCGCCGATGTCAGTCGGGATCACCAGCCCCTGGACGGTGCCCACCCGCCGCGACCGGTCCGTCGGTGTCCGCGTCCGCAGGTCCCGCCAGCCGCGTGATTGAGGGCACGATGACCACGGGGCACTTCGCACGGAGCGCGCACTCGGCGCTGACGGAGCCGAGAGCCAGATGCTTGAACCCGCCGGCCCCGCTCGACCCGACGACCAGCAACTCCGCGTCCTCGCTCGCGTCGACGAGAGCATCACCGGCGGGAGGCTCGCACAACCTAGCGTCCACGACCACGGATGGCTCCAACGATCTTGCCCGCGCTGCCGCTTCGTCGAGGATCGCTCGCTCGCTTCGGAGCACTCCCGGCCCGAAGAGTTCCATGACCTCGTGCCGGAAGACGTCGACGTGCACTATTTGCAGCACGGCGGCCCTGACCCGTGCCTCGGCGGCAGCCCATGCCAGGGCGCGCATCGACTCGGGGGAACCGTCCACTCCGACGACGACCCGGGGCGCCGGCAGGTCCTCCGCCTCGAGTTCCTCCACCACCGCTTCGTCGAGGCGCGCCCCACGCGGTGCGCCGGGCGTCCTACGGTTCGGTCGATCATGGCGTCGCATGTGCACAGTCAATACTCGGAGGCTCGGGATCGATCAGGGTCTAAGGTCACCTCTGAACAGGTTCGCAGAATTACCTGCCCGCCAATGGCGCGAACCTGTTCAGGTGCAAGCTTGGATCGTCGAGCGACCATCACCCGTCGATGAGGGTCCCCTCAGGCTCGTGGAACGAGCGGTGCCTGTGCCCGGCCCCGGACAGATGCGGGTGCGGGTCCGAGCCTGTGGAGTCTGCCGGACGGACCTCCATCTGGCCGAAGGAGACCTGCCTCCGCGTCATCGGGGCGTGGTGCCGGGCCACGAGATCGTAGGTGTCGTCGATCGTCTGGGCGAGGGGGCCGGCAGATTCGCGGAAGGGGATCGGGTCGGGATCGCGTGGCTGCGCGGGACGTGCGGTCGGTGCCGGTTCTGCCGGGCGGGCAGCGAGAACCTGTGCATCCAGCCGAGTTTCACCGGTTGGGACGCCGATGGAGGGTTCGCCGAGTACGCCGTCGTCGATGAGCGGTATGCCTACCGCCTGCCCGATGACTTCTCCGATACCGATGTGGCGCCGCTCCTGTGCGCCGGCATCATCGGCTACCGCGCGTTGAGGCGTACGAACCTCCCACGCTTCGGGCGCCTCGGGATCTACGGCTTCGGTGCGTCGGCGCATCTGGCAGCGCAGATCGCCATTCGGGAAGGTGCGACCGTGCACGTCCTGACCCGGTCGCAAGACGCACGGCAGCTCGCTCTCGAACTCGGCGCTGCATCCGTCGGCGACGCCACGGACAGCCCTCCCGAGCCCCTTGACGCCGCCATCCTGTTCGCCCCGGTGGGCACCCTGGTGCCCGTGGGGCTCAGCGCGCTCGATCGTGGGGGGACTCTCGTGGTGGCCGGGATTCACCTGACCGACATCCCCAGCCTCTCCTACGAACGCCATCTCTTCGAGGAGCGGACTCTCACGAGTGTCACGGCCAACACCAGGTCCGACGGAGAGGAGCTGCTCCTCGCCGCTGGACGCCTGCACATCGACGTCACCACGACCCCCTACCCGTTTGCGGAGGCCGACCGGGCACTGTCCGACCTCGCGCACGACCGGGTTCGCGGTGCCGCGGTGATTGTCGTGGAAGGCGCAGCATGAGGCTCCGCACCGATGGGAACGCAGGGACGGTCGTTGCGCAGGCGCTCAGTAGACCCACACCGCTGTCCCCAGCGGCGCCAGGTTCTGCGCCCAGATCCAGTCGATCGCTTCGTTGCCCACCCGCACGCACCCGTGAGACACCGGGACGGGCGGCACGTACGAGTCGCCGTGGATGGCGAACCCGGAGTTGAAGAACTTCGGTCTCCACAGTTCGCCCAAGGCAGACACGACCAGCCCGTGAAGCTCTCCTGGTGGACTGACGGTGGTGTTCGTCGCAACGTGGGACCTTCGGCCCTTATCTCAGGCGTTGCGGTTTGGGATCCTGGGATGTAGTGATCGCACGAGGGAGGTTTGCCGTGCAGGCAAGCGTCGGAGATCGGATTGTCATCAAGGGCCACCACATCGGGGAGCCAGATCGGGACTGCGAGGTACTCGAGGCGCGGGGAGCGGATGGAGGACCCCCCTATCTGGTGCGCTGGGGCGACTCAGGCCACGAGGGGTTGTACTTCCCCGGATCGGACGCTTCGGTTCAGCATTTCGAGCACCACGGCGCCTGATCCCGAAAGGAAGGCCCTGCGGGTGACGAGGTGAGACCGTTGATCAGCCGGATACGTGCCGGATTCGCCGGCCCGTCGCCGCCCGCTCGGTCCAATCGCACAGATCGTTGATCTCGTCGGCACCGACGAGGTCGCGGCTGACCAGGCTCGTCAGCAGTGCTTCAGCAGGGCCGACGAGTTGAGGATCGATCTCCCGGGCGATGGACCAGACATCGAGCAGGCAGTTCCTCACGTGGGTCGCCCCGGCTATGTGCTCGTCGCGTACGAACGATCGCAGTTCGTCGAGAGCCTGGATGAGCGCATGAAGACGATAATCGGGCTCAGGTGACCGACGGGTGGCCCCGTCCCCCTCGACGAGCAACTCGTTTATCTGCGCCCAGTCCCTGTCATCCAGGGCGGGGTGGCGCCCCAGCCCCCGGGCTTCGACGGCGGACATGTTGTCCACATGAGTGCTGGGGTGTTGCTCCCGTGCGAGCCGCCGCAGGGCATCTCGAGCGGCTTCGGACGAGCCCTTTCTCCTGAAGAGTGCCATGCGACAAGCATCCGCGATCGCGGAACCCGGCGGCAGGGTCTAAAGGCCCCTCGAGCTCAGTCGTATGTCCCGATCGCTGCGGTTGCTGCGACGCTCTCTTCCGGCGATCGGTCCTGGCCAAAGGGACCTCTGGCCCTGCATGCCGAGCCGGCAAGCGATGCACGATTGACCTGGAGAAGCCCTACACGTGAGACAAGGAGAGGCACATGAGCCAGTGTCACGACACATACGAGGATCTTCGTGGCGTGACGGCAAGCCTGCCTGTCCGAGCCACCGATCTCATGACACCGAATCCTGTCGTGGTCGAACCCACCGCCACGGTGAAAGACATCGCCCAAGCGATGCTCCACCACGATGTCCGCACGGTTCCGGTGATCGACGTCGGCGACCGGCTGGTCGGCGTGGTCAGCGAAGCCGACCTGATCTGCCGGGAGGGATACCCGACGGTCCGTCACCACAACCTGGCGGCATTCGTCGCAGGTCTGCCTCCAGACGATGCCGGGCGCTGGACCGTTCGTTCCGAGGGTCTGACCGCCGAGGAGGTCATGACCACCGGCGTGGTCACCTGCCAGGCGGACGAGCCCGTCGGTGCGGTAGCCAGGCGGATGCTCGAGCGGGACGTCCGGACGGTGCCGGTGATCGACCAGAGTCGGCTCGTGGGCGTGCTGTCCCGCCACGACATCCTTCGAATGTTCGTACGCCCGGACGGCGAGGTCCGGCAGCACATCTCCCGGATTCTGGACACTCCGGCGTGGGGTCCCGGCCACGATGTCAGCGCCGAGGTGCGTGACGGCGTGGTCGTCCTGTCGGGGACGGTGGAACATCCAGTGGACGCATCGGTGATCTGCAGTGTTGTCGGACAGGTCCCCGGCGTGATCGAGGTCGTGGACCGCATCATCGCCGAAGCCGAACTCGATCGACTTGCGCTGGGCCGTTCGAGTGACTGATCGAATCGAGTGACTGATCAGGTGACTCCGCAGATATCCCGCCGGCGGCGCGGGCGGGTCACTTCCGGCCTGGGTGATCCGACGACTGCAGACTCGGCACTGCTTGCCACCAGGGCCGATGTTCACGAGGACGCGTGGAGGGCACTGCGGATAACGGCGGAGTTCGTGGAAGGATTCGACGCCCTCGCCCATATCCCGCCGGCGATAAGTGTGTTCGGGTCCGCCCGCATCGCCCCGGGATGCCCGGCTTACGAGGCAGCTCGAACATTCGGCCGGTTGGCAGCCCAAGTGGGCTTCGCCATCATCACCGGCGGCGGCCCGGGGATCATGGAGGGAGCCAATCGCGGCTGCAGCGACGCCGGAGGAGTGTCCGTCGGATGCAACATCGAGCTGCCCTTCGAACAGAAGCTGAACCCGTACGTCAACCTGGGGATCGACTTCCGGTACTTCTTCGCGCGCAAGACGATGTTCGTCCGCTACGCCGAAGCCTTCGTGGTCTTCCCCGGAGGCTTCGGGACACTTGACGAGCTGTTCGAGGCCCTGACCTTGGCTCAGACCGGCAAGATCCTGCATTTTCCCGTGGTCCTCATGGACCGCTCCTACTGGTCAGGACTCGAGGAGTGGATCACGAAAAGGGTCCTCGGAGACGGTCACGTGTCCCCTGAGGACACCAACCTCTTCCATACCTGCGACAGCCCCGAGGAAGCGCTCCGACACATCGTCTCGGTCCTCCAGCAGCGGGTGCCCGGGCTTCAGAGCCACGTCGATCCATCCAAAGGGGACGCACAGTAGTTTCGGATCCCGGCGCGAACAGAAAGGCCCGCCAAAACCCTCATTGGTCTGGCGGACCCTCTTGCCCAGTTTTATTCAGGAGATGAGAGCATCCGGTCGAATAAGGTCTTACGGGACCTGATGACCGCTGGCTGGCTTTGGTTCGAAAACCCCAAAGCCTCACGCCCTTGCATTCGAGAACCGTCAGCCCTCGCTCCCGACGGAGGCAGGATCTCTGATCACATCCCTAAACCTCCTTCCGGACCCCTCATTCTGGGGATCCAACTAATTCAACGTCAGCGTCGGTTCCTTCATTCCCGAGTGGCGCACTCTCATGCCCCACCGCGATGCAGCCAGGGCCGGTCATGAGGAGGTTCAAGGTCCGGGGTGCCTGGCCTCGTGCGGCGCCTTGCCCATGGTCTGGTGATCTCGACGTCCCCGGACGTCTCCCGTCGGCACCGGCTGCAGAGTCCGTCGTGGAGAGCTGCCGTCTCCCGGCAACGTTCGCACGGCCGTGCCTGCCGCTTGTGACTGCTCCACCATGGCGACATCTGATTCCTCCTCTGTATGCCCTTCATGCCCTTCCACTAAGGACAGCGGCTCTACTTCTGTCAGGATCCGCTCGATATCCGGCCGATCCAGAGATTCCTGCTCGATGAGCGCAGATGCGATGGCGTCCAGTGCCGGTCGATGCATGGCTAGAACGTTCTTCGCCCGTTGCGCCTGTTCGGAAAGGATCCGTTCGATCTCGATGTCGATTACCCTCGCTGTCTCGTCCGAGTAATCGCGGGAGTGGACGAGGTCCTCGCCGAGGAACACGGGTCCCATCGGTCCCCACGCCATGTTGCCGATCCGCTTCGACATTCCCCACTCCCGAACCATGCGGCTGGCGAGCTCAGTGGCGGATACGAGGTCGTCCTGGGCTCCCGTCGAGGGAATGCCGAATACCACCTCTTCCGCTGCGCGCCCGCCGAGGCGGACTGCCAGAGCATCCTGGAGGTATGGCAACTGCTCGATTTGCCTCTCTTCAACCGGCAGCTGCTGTGTGGCACCGAGAGCCATGCCTGTCGGAAGGATGCTCACCTTGTGCAACGGGTCGGCGTGGGGCAGCAGGTGAGCCAGCAGGGCGTGGCCGGCCTCGTGGTAGGCGACGATTCGCTTCTCCTCCCGGCTGAGCACCACAGAGGTGCGGCGCAGTCCGACCAGTACCCGCTCACGGGCGGAATCCAGATCGACCGTCTCTATCCGGTCGCTCCCGCGTCTGACGGCGATCAGGGCGGCCTCGTTGACAAGGTTCTCGAGATCCGCTCCGCTCATCCCGGGGGTCCCCCGCGCCAAGGCGTCGAGCCGGACGTCGGATCCCATCTGCTTCCCGCGGCAGTGCACCCCCAGGATGGCGGTCCTCTCATCGAGGGTTGGCAGCGGTATGACCACCTGGCGATCGAACCGTCCCGCCCGCATGAGGGCTGGATCGAGTATGTCTGGCCGGTTGGTTGCAGCGAGCAGGATGATTCCCTCCTGGCCTTCGAAGCCGTCCATCTCCGACAGCAACTGGTTCAGGGTCTGCTCGCGTTCGTCGTGGCCACCTCCGAGACCCGCCCCGCGCTTGCGCCCGATGGCGTCGATCTCATCCACGAAGATGATCGCCGGCTTGTTCTGGCGTGCGGTCTCGAACAGGTCGCGGACGCGAGCGGCGCCGACTCCCACGAACATCTCCATGAACTCAGAGCCCGTGATCGTGATGAAGGGAACACCGGCTTCTCCGGCGATCGCCCGGGCGAACAGTGTCTTGCCGGTTCCGGGTGGGCCGACAAGCAGTACACCTTTGGGGATTCGCGCGCCGATCGCTCTGAACTGGTTGGGCTCCTTCAAGAAGCGGACGATCTCACCGAGTTCTTGCTTCACCGCCTCGTAGCCGGCTACGTCATCGAAGGTCGTCGAGGGCCGATCCGTCACGTGCACTTTTGCCTTCGAACGCGACCAGCCCGACAAGCCGCCCAGAGATTTCTGGGCGCGGCGTGACATCCACACGAAGAAGAGCGCGATCAGCCCGAGTGGGAAAACCCACATCAGGATGCTCGACCACAGACTGCCGGAGCTGCTGGACGTGGCATAGCTGCGTTGCACGTGGTGACTGTCCAGCAGAGTCAGGTCGGATTCGGGCAGGCCGCCCGGCGGCCCCTGCGCGGTGAACTTCTTGCCGTCGAGGAAGGTCCCGTCGATCTTGCCGCTGGACTGGTTGATCTCGACGGATTTCACCTGGCCGTTCGCAACGTCGGAGAGTAGGGCCGAGTAGATGAGTTTCGTCGGCTGGGGCGCCGGCGTCGAAGTCGCGCCCACATAGGCGGTGAGCCCGATGAGCAGCAGGGTGAACGCCACGAGGGCTGCTCTTCCAACCCCGGAGCGTTTCTTCTGGGGTGGCTCCGGCCCTTCGGAGATCGGAGCGTTCCACCTGGACTGGTCGGGCGGCAGGAGCGTCATCGGTCGTGCCCGGCGGGATGCGCGGGCCCGTCGAGGGCCGCGCGCAGCAGCGGGAGCGCCCGCTGCAGACCGGCTTCGACCGGCTGGGATGAACCGAATCGCGGGACCAAGGCCTCGCACTCAGCGAGGATCTGCTCGTCGGTCAGCCCTGACTTGACGAACACGGCCGCGAGATGGACGAGCTCTCTCGCCGTGCCCGAGGCCCGGGCGACCGATTCGAAAATCTCGGCATTCGCCTCGACCCAATCCTCGAGGTCTGTCACCGCAGCGGACTTCGGCTCTGTCACGACCCCAGCCTGCGGCCGAGACGCTCCAGGCGACTAGGGCCGAACGCCCCGAAATCCCACTTTCACCTCGATCGTCGTCAGCGCGAGCCGCCGCCGGACAAAGGGACGTTGGGCCCTATCGGAGCGGGGCTCCGAGAGCGAACCTTGAGATCAGGACCACAGTTGTCACGGAGGCGAGAATGGCCACGCCCGGGTTGGAAATTGTCGTACGGAGTGCCATCAGGGCGTTGAGAGAGGAGGCCCGCACTCGGGCAGCCTCGGTGGAGTCCGAGAGCGAGGATCACGCCTTCTACGGCGGAGTCATGGCAGCGACAGACGACCATCTGCATCTCGAGAATCTTCCGGTTCACGGTGACAGCTGGCTGTCGCGCCAGCCGGCTGCGTTCGCGGACGGTTACACGAAGACCGCCATCTTGATTGCGAGCGCCGGATCGGACCCGCCCCACCGGTTCCGGCTGCCGGCCCGTGACTAGCCGAGAGGTTCTCGGTTCGTGTCGGATGACAGCTCGAAGATCGTGTTGCGGATATCCCGGATCGCGGTATCGATGGCTTGTACCGCTGCCGACACCATCTCGTTAGCCTCGCTGTAGGAGATGAGACGCATGGATCCCTGCAGTTGAAGGCCCGCGGCGAACAAGTTGTGTATGACCTGGCTGTAAAGGTTTCGCGCGATGCGGTCCCTGTCGGTCAGCAGGAGCATCTCCTGCTTCCGCCGCTGGGCTCCGTCCAGTTCGAAGGCCAGGGCTGCCTGAGCTGCCAAGGCTTCCGCCAGCAACCGTACGGCCGGTTCGAACTCTCGGGCGCCGGCAGGCCGGACGAATGTCAGGGCTGCGGAGGGGGAGCGGCCTTCCGCAGACACGATCGGGACACCGAACGTCGGTCCGCCCGGCATGTCGTCGGGGACTTCCGCGTTCGAGATCTCGCTGCGTGTGTCCGCTTCGAGAGGATGGCCGGACTCGATCACTTTCTCTGCGAAAGACCGACCTTGGGGGAGCACCGAGCCAACGAGCGTGGAGGCCGGTCCTGACCCGGCGACCACCCGGGTTGTATCGTCGCGTCTGATGCAGATGGCCGCCACGGGCGCATCTACCAACTCGGACGCCCGCTCGCAGATGAGCGTCAGGCACCCCTCCAGCGTGGTCTCGGAAAGCAAGGCGAGCCTGATTTCCGCCGAGGCAGCGTAGCCCCGCTGCAGGCGTTCCTCTTCCTGAAGGAGCCTGTTCAACTCTCGCTCTACACGCTTGCGCTCCGAGACGTCGCGAAGGATCGCCGAGAAGCCGCGCAGCCTGCCGGTCTGGTCCTCGAGCGGCGACACGGTGATCTCGACATTGATCGCCTTCCCAGCGCGATCGCGCCACCTGGTGTCCCTGGCAGCGACCTGGACTCCTCGGGACGCGGCATCTAGGAGCTCCTCGAGGGCAAGGGACTCCTCCGCGGGAACCAGGACCGAGATGTGCTGGCCGATGATGTGGTCGACGGAGTAACCCAGCAGAGTCTGCGCCGCGGGGTTCCAACTGGAAATGTGCCCGTCGAGGGTGGTCGACACGATCGCGTCAAACGACGAGCGCACCAGCGTGGCGAGCTCCGCCTGCACCGCCTGGGCGCGCATCTGCTCGCTCATGTCCCGAATCCCCGCTATCACCAGCTGCCCAACGGCAGTGTCGATTGGCGCGAGGCTGATGTCCACAGGAATCTCGGTTCCGTCGAAGCGGCGCCCGCTGAGCTCGAGCCCTGCTCCCATGGCACGCGGCTCGGCGGCGGCGGTGAAGGACACCCGGTGCCCTCTGTGGCGGCTCCGTCGCCGCTCGGGCACCAGCGCCTCCATGGGATTGCCGGTGAGCGACCCTGGCGGGTAGCCGAAGAGGCGCTCCGCCTGCTCGTTGGCCAAGACGATCACACCGTCTCCGCCCACAGCCACCGCGGCATCGGGGATGAGGGACATGACCGCGCCGAGCAACTCCGGCTCGGCTCGTCGCGAGCCCCTGTCGAACCCGGCGAACGCGCCCGTTTTATCCCCTTGGAGGTGTTCGGGCTCGTTCATGAACCCACCCTCTCGGCCGTGAACATCGACCGCCCGGTGGCGGTGCCCCAATGGTATCTGCGGCCTTGCTGTAGCGGGCACCTGTTTCTGACAGTCAGATCAGGACCGGGAGGAGACTCTTACGCGGCTCTCCGCAGCCAGGAGCCGACATCGTCGACGACGAGAACGCCCACGACTCTGCCCTCCTCGACGACCGGCAGGACCCGGTAACCACTGCTGAGCAGAAGGTCGAGCGCCGAGCGCCCGAGATCGTCGTTCGGGCCGAGGACGGGAACGCTCCGGTCAGCCAGATCCCCCACCACCTCCTGCGAACCGGCAGGGTCGATTTCCGACGTGTCAATCATGCCGTAGTACAGCCCGTCGCGGGTCACGACCTGAGGTCCCCGCCACCATCGCGCCAGGCTTTCGACCGGCTGCCCGGCATCGACGGTCGTCACTGGCGAGCGCATGAATTGGCGCACGGCGTGACCGCGGAGGCGGCTGTGAACGGCGGCCAAGTTCTCCTCCTGGGTGGCAGCCAGGTAGACGACCACACCGATCACGATCAACCAGAGGTTCCAGAAGATTCCGACAATCACCATCGCGACGCCCAGTCCCCGCCCGAACCGCGCCGCCGTACGGGTTGCCTGACCGACATCGCCGCGCCTCTCCAGCAGGGCTCGCAGGACGCGCCCCCCGTCGAGCGGGAACGCCGGGAGCAAGTTGAACAACCCCAGGACCAGGTTCAGCCAGGCCAGCCGCGGTAAGAGCGCGCCACCGTAGATGTTCACCGGCAACAGGCTCCTTCCGCTCGCAAGGGCAGCGACCGCTGCCACGACGGCAAGCAAGAGGCTGACGAGCGGACCTGCCCCAGCGATCTCGAGCTCGTCCTGCCAGGCGTCGGGCATCTTCTCGATCTGCGACACGCCACCGATGGGCAGCAGGATGATCGAGTTGACTACGAGACCTTTCGAGCGGGCAACGACGCTGTGAGCGAGCTCGTGCAGGAGGACGCACCCGAATATCACGGCCAACCACAGGAGCCCGTCGCGGACACCGAGCCCGCCCGGCTGAGACTCGGCGACGGCGAACAGAGCCACCAGCACGAAGAAACTGACATGCACGGCTATCCGGATCCCGGCGATCCTCCCGAGAGGGATCGACCAGCGAAACGGCTTCCGGTTCCGCGATGCGGACATGGTAAGAGTGTGGCCCTCAGGGGCCACGTTTGGATAGAGCCGGATGACCCTAGCGCTCTCGTGGCGGTCGAACGAAGGCTTGAATCGTGCACCGTGACACGCGGGATCCGTTCGCGGGAGTGATCGAAACCCACTCCGGGGTCGTCTTCTTCTTGGGGGACAGGGCCTACAAGCTCAAGAAGCCCGTCGCCTTCGGGTTCCTGGACTTCACGCAACCCGAGGTTCGGCGAGTCGTTTGTGAACGCGAGGTCGAGTTGAACTCGCGACTGGCCCCCGACGTCTACCTGGGTGTCGCGAACGTTCTCGGCCCGGACGGTTCGCCGTGCGAGCACCTCGTCGTCATGAAGCGGCTCCCCGATGAGCGGCGCCTGTCTGTCCTCGTCGGCAGCAACGCACCAGTCGAAGCTCTTCTCCGACAAATTGCCGGTGTATTGGCAACGTTCCACAACAAGGCCCGGCGCTCTCCTGAGATCGACGCCTGCGCGACCGCTCCCGCCATGCTCGAGCGGTGGCGGGCCAACAAGCGCGAGATGGAGCCGCTGAGCGGCCAGATCTTCGACTCCGAGATCATGGAGCGGGTCGACTCCTTGGCACGGCGCTATCTCGCCGGTCGAGAAGCACTCTTCGCCTCACGGGCGGCCACCGGACGGGTCTGCGACGGGCACGGCGATCTCCTGTGTGACGACATCTTCTGCCTCGACGACGGCCCGCGCGTCCTGGACTGCGTCGAGTTCGACGATCGCCTTCGCTATATCGACGTACTCGGAGACATCGCCTCGCTCGCGATGGATCTCCAACGTCTCGGCCGCCCCGACCTCGGCCGGCTCTTCCTACAGCAATACGGCGACGCTTCGGGCGACGGATGGCCTGACTCTCTCGCTCACCACTACGTCGCGTACAGGGCGCAGGTGCGTTCCATGGTGGCCGGCCTGCGATATGGGCAAGGTGATACCGAGTCCGCCGCGGAAGCGCGCGGTCTGCTTGCGATATCTGCGCAACATCTCGAGGAAGGCCGGGTTCGCCTCGTCGTGATCGGTGGACTTCCCGGCACCGGCAAGTCCACCTTGGCGCTCGAAGTCGCCAACGCCATACGAGGGACCAGGATCCGGTCGGACGAGATCCGCAAGAGGCTCGCAGGAATGACGCCCACCACGCCCGCTCCGGCGTCGATCGGCGAGGGCATCTACTCGCCTGCGATGACCCGCTCCACCTACGACGCGCTGATCGAAGGAGCCAGATCGCACCTGCGGTTCGGCCGCAGTGTGGTGCTCGACGCCACCTTCGCGGAGCCCAGCTGGCGGACTGCCGCGCAGACCCTTGCAGACGAAACATCGGCCGACCTGCACGAGTTTCGATGCGTGGCACCGATGCAACTCATCGAGGAACGCCTATCGGGGCGGGCCAGTGTTCGCACCGCATCCGACGCGACCGCCGATGTGGCCCACCACATGGCCCGCTCCCAGCGGGCTTGGCCCACGGCGGCCGAGGTGGACACCACCCGGGGTATCGCCGAGACCTCTGCCGCTGTCCTGGACTTGATGGGGGTGGGCATTCGACGAGGCCCTTTGCCGGTCGGCTCGGGACGAAGGGCCCTACCACCGGAAACGTCTGAATGAGAGATTGACATCCAACGAGCCGGAAAGGAGGCGTCGAAGTGTCACCGAGCAAGCGTTGTGATGAGATCCTCCGGATCCTCGACGATGCCCTGTCGGACCTGTCCGACCTTCCGGCCCGAGGTTTCGAGAATCGCCTCCCTGGCGAGGCAGCCCCCCAGCTCAGGGCCATCGGCTCCCGCTACCGGTGGGGCCAGTCGACCCAAACGGGATCCAGCGGGGCGAACGAAGCGCTGCTCGGATAGTTGCCGATCTCCCGCCCCGTGACTGACTCCGGGATGATCTCGACGACGGCATCGGTCTCGTCGCGCAGAGCAGACGGGATAGCGGCCGTCTTCACAGTCTCGGCGTTGCCCCCCAACGCCTCGGTGACCTCGTAGGCCCGGCCCCGCACTACGACGCTCCATCCGGTCTGGCCGTCGGGATGGACGCCGTCGATCTCGAAGGCCACCCTCGCGTAATCGGCCCCCGCGAGCTTCGTTCCCCTGTTTGTTCGGAAGACGATCACCCCGTCTCGGTAGAGGTAGTTCACCGGGAAGATCAGCGGCTGGCCGTCTGCGATGACCGCCAAGCGCCCGAACCGCCCCGCGGCCAGGAGCCCAGCGCACTCCGAGGCGGTCAATTCCTTCAACGTCGTTTTCTCTCCCATTTGTACCCTCCGGATTCGACCGCGCGAAGGGACCGACCATCAGCGGGCATTTTCGCCCGCCGCGGCCGGCCCCGGAACGCGACTGTCAACTAGCTGCCACCGGGATCTTCTTGGGCGGCTCTTCCGGAGCGGGTTCCGTTACGTGGACCCGTACCTCGAGGACCCCGTCCTTGTAGACGGCCTTGACGTCGTCCTCGGACGCTCCCTCCGGCATTTGCAGTTCCCGCGTAAAGCTGCCGTAGCGCAACTCGTGGCGGTAGAAGTCCTTCTTCTCAGTGGTCTCTTCCTGCTTGCGCTCCGCTGAGATGCGCAGGGTGCCGTTGCTGAGCGTCACTTCGACGTCCTTCTCCGGGTCGATCCCGGGAAGATCGGCTCGGATGACGAGGTTCCCGTTCTCGCGGTACTCCTCGACCCTGAGGGTGTCTTCCAGGGTGTCCGGCCAGAGCATTATCGGCCGGCGAAACATGTCGGGATAGCGCCCGAAGAAGCGGTCGAACACGTCGAAAGCCTTCGGCGACTCGCGCCGCACCAGTGCCATAGCTCCTCCTTTTCTATTTGATGGGTCTTGTGTCATCAACCAGATTGACCCGGACCGGCAGCCTCCGTGTAGGGGCGAACGCCCTTTCTTCTGGCGGAGGGACCTTCGACTCTGTCCTCGACCACTCACTCGCCCTTACGGTCGCACCAGTCAAACGAACGAGGAGGGACGCCATGCGTGCATTGGTGTACCACGGTCCCGGCAGCAAGGCATGGGAGGAAGTCCCCGACCCGACGCTGCAGGCCGACACAGACGCCATCGTGCGGGTTGACGCCGTGACCATCTGCGGCACCGACCTTCACATTCTCAAGGGTGATGTCCCGGCGGTCACGGACGGACGCATTCTCGGTCACGAAGCGGTCGGCACGATCGAAGCCGTGGGCTCCTCGGTCAAGAATGTCCGGGTCGGTGACCGGGTGCTGGTCTCCTGCATCACCGCCTGCGGGGCGTGCAGGTTCTGCCGCGAGGGTCGCTACGGCCAGTGCCTGGGCGGGGGCGGCTGGATCCTGGGTCACAAGATCGACGGCACCCAGGCCGAGTTCGTGAGGGTCCCCTTCGCGGACACGTCCACTTACTTGGCCCCGGCCGGCGTCTCCGACGAGGAGCTCCTGATGCTGGCCGACATCCTGCCCACGGGTTACGAGGTCGGCGTTCTGAACGGTCGGGTGTCGCCCGGCGACGTCGTCGCAGTGGTCGGGGCCGGCCCGATCGGACTATCGGCGATCATGGGCGCGAGGCTCTACAGCCCGGCGCACGTCATCGCGATCGACAAGGCCGACACGCGCCTCGACGCGGCGAAGCTGTTCGGTGCCGACATCACGGTCAACAACGACTGGGAGGACGCGATAGAGGTCGTCAAGAGCCTCACCGACGGCCTTGGTGCCGACGTGGCCATCGAAGCCGTCGGGGTGCCGGCGACGTTCGAGCTCGCTGCGGGGCTCATCCGCCCCTGCGGCCGGGTTGCCAACATCGGAGTTCACGGCGAGCCGGTGACGCTGCACCTCGAGGATCTCTGGATCAAAGACGTGACCGTGACGACTGGCCTCGTCGACACGTTCTCCACGCCCACTCTGCTCAAGCTCACGGCCGGGCGCCAAGTCGACGCGCACCGGTTCGTCACGCATCACTTTCCGATGGACGACTTCCTCGAGGCGTACGACGTGTTCTCCCGTGCGGGCGACACCGGTGCCCTGAAGGTGGTCCTCACCCGTAGCTGAAATGCACGAATACCCATGAACTACGAACACACCGGGTCCCCGACAGTAATCGAGGTCTTCGCCGACATCTGGTGCCCGTTCACACACGTCGGCCTCCACGCCCTGAGCGAACAGCTCGGGGCGGAGGATCGCCGCGACGTCCGGATCTGGGTACGCTCCTGGCCACTCGAGTGGGTCAATGGCAAACCAATGGACGCAGACCACGCGGTCCGGCACAGCGTGGAGCTGCGCGAGCAGGCGACGCCCTACCTTTTCGAAGAATTCGACGGTTCACATTTCCCGAAGTCGACGATTCCCGTGCTCGCCCTCGTCGCCAAGGGATACAAGGTCGGGTACCGGGTGGGGGAGTCCTTGAGCTTCGAGGTGAGGGAGTTCCTGTTCGAGCACGGGCAAGACGTGTCCGATCCGGTGATCCTCAGCCGGATCGGCCGGTACTACGACCTCGGCCCGCCGGGCCCCGACGACTATGCAACGGTCGTAGCCGATTGGAAGGAGGGCATAGACCGCGGCGTGCGCGGCTCCCCTCATTTCTTCTGCGGAGAGGCGGACATCTACTGCCCGTCCCTGGACATCGCCACGCAGCCCGAAGGCAAGAGCAAGACGATTCGTGGGAACCTCGAACGTCTCGGGCTATTCGTGGACGGTTGCCGTTAAAGAGGGTCCCGTAATCACAGCGCCGAAGCGCCGGCGACGACATCGATCAACACCGCCTGGCCGTCGACGATGACACCTCGGGTAGAAGTCGAGTAGCCGAATGCGGTGCCGGCGGTGCCACTGTCCGGTGTCGCCAGGTAGGTTGCCCACCTGCTGGCATCGCCCGGAGCGGTTCCCACGTCGATTATGGACTTGGATCCTCCGGATTCGACCACCTCGACGCCGACTGCACCCGTGAACCCTGAGCACCCGGTAACCCAGGATCCCGCCGCAGTAGGGAACGGGCTGTCGCAGGTGTGCCCGCCCGAGTCGACGAACATCCCCGGAAGCACCGCCGTTTCCTTGCCGTCCGCCGCCAGCGCTTGCCTGGCCACAGTTGAGCCACGAGCGCCTCCGACGACCCGCACGCCGGCACGAACTCGGACGCGTCGAACGCCTGGCCTGCTGAGGTCGCCAGTGCGGGTGGGGTGATGTCGGTCTGCGCGGCGCCGACCTCGAATGCCGGGTCGGTCGCGACCGTCGCCATCGCCGGGTAGGTGAGCAGGCAGATCAGGCCGGTGCAGGCCGCCAGGACAGCTAGTCGCCCACGTCTCACTGGCACGACGGCTCCAGAGCAGCGGTCCACTGGAGGTTGTTGGTGTTCGACAGGTCGTGGTGCTCACGCGGCCACGGTCCGCTCGAGGCGCACCGAGGCGTGGATGTAGACCACACGAACAGGTCTCCGTCGCGTGTCCCGGCCACCACTACCTGGTCGTCCAATGATCCCAAGGGGCCAAACGACGGGCTGTTCACCACCCACCCCCCGGTGAACTTGGGGAATCCCGGTGCTTCCTGGCCCGCGGAGTTCACGGCGCGGATGTCCGCGTTGGCGCTGCCCTCCACCACGAACGGTCCTCCGGACGCACCGGCGACGTCGGCGACGATGGGCTGGTCGAAGAACTGGAGGTCGTTGACCACCTGAGGGAACGCCGCCTGCATGGTCGCCGTCGAGGTGTTCCAGGCGTCGACCTGGTTGTCGTTGGCGTACTGCTCCGCCGGCAGGGCGGCGTCGAGAGCCTTGCCTAGCGAGGCCGCAGGAGCCACGAAGCTCGTCCCCGGCGCCCCGCCACCCAATGGTGCGAAGACCGGCATTCCGAGACCCGGGATGCTCGGCACGTCCTGGGAGTTGGCGAGCGGGCCGACCGCCGACATGGAGAGTCCTATCGGCTCGCCGTCCGGGCCGTTGCCGTAGATCGACTGGCCGGACGAGTTGAAGATGTACGCAGGCCCTACAGAGGTCATGTCGCCGACGTCGAGTTTCCCGTTCCCGCTGAGGTCGGCCAGCGCCGGCGAAGCGGTGGTCCCATCTGCCACGTCCGGGAGCAGCCCCGCGTCGAGGTCGACCATCTGAGCCGGCCAGCCGGGGCGGATCGCGCACGCGTCCGGTTGGGCGGTCCCGTGCGAGCAGTTCGCCGACGTGGCGCTGCCTGAGGCGTTGAGCGCGTAGACCCGGCTGTTGGCCGGGTTCAACAGCGACGCGCCCGCCGCGTCGAGCCCCCAGTTGACCGCGTTGACCTCGCTGATCGCGCAGTTCGGGTCACCCGGTTTCTCGGCGAGGTTGGCGCCGGGAACCGTCGCCGGGTTGCACCCGTACTCCTCGTCGGTTCCGATCACGAGATCGGGTGGCCCGTCCCCGCCGGCCAGGCTCCCGATCGCGGGTGTGTCGAGGATCATCGAGCCCATCTGGACGTCCACCCCGGGCTTGAAGGTCACGTGGTTGGTGACCGGGTCGACGGCGGCGACCTCAGCGGGGTCGGCGACCAGCACCGGGTAACCCGGCAGAAGTTCGCCCGAGGGAGACCAGGCGTACACATGACGGTCCAGCGAGGACACGACGACGTCGAGGTGTCCGTCGCCTGTCAGGTCCGCGAGGGCCGGAGCGCCCACGATCCCCGGGAGCAGGCGGTTGTTCGGGTCCCGCGGGTCCACCGAGGGGTCGGTACCGGAAGTCGTTCCGGCATAGGGCGCGGGATCTCGCGAATAGGCCGGTGTGGTGTTGACGGGGAAACCCGGCAACAAGGCTCCGCCGGCGTCCCACGCGTAGACGTTCCCGCACATGTCGGACAGGACCACGTCGGGGCTGGTCTTTTCCCCCGTTAGGTTCCCGACCGCGACACCCCCGACGATGCTGCAGTGCGGCTCTGCCGTCACGGAGCCGCTGGTGTACGCCGCCTCGTGCGCCGTGAGCTCCGCCTGCCCCGGGAGAAGCTCCGTTCGCACGGGCCATCCAGGCAGCTCCGACATCTTCCCGCTCGGGTCGGGTGAGTACGCGTGGATCGTGCCGTCGGCCGTGGGAACGATCAAAGCGTTCTTGCCGCCGGGACCAATGGGTGCAAGCGTCGGTGCGGCGTCGACCGAGCCGCCGAAGCCGGTTGCCGGTACCTCGTTGCTCACGACCCCGGCTCCCTCGGCCGGCTGCACGGCGGTTCCTGTGAGCAGCGTCGGATCGTGCTGCAGGTACTCGGTGCGACGGTCCATACCGATGAGCCCGCCGGCGTCGCTGACCACCAGCCGCAACGTGAATGCGTCCGCATCCGGCTGGGGTCGCCCTCCCGCCGCGGTCCCGTTGTCGGATGGAGGCAACTGCGACGCGATCTTCGACAAGATCGAAGAACTCAGCTTGAAGGTCTCGCTCACCGCCGCCCCGCCCGGTCCGCCCGACCCGGTCCCCCCGGCGATGTCGTACCACGACCCGGGCCCGGGTTGGGTTCCGATGCCGTACTGCAGCTGCCAGTGGTAGGTGCCGGACGTGCGCACCGCCGCAGCGAGCAACGGCACCGGCAGCGATTGCGACGGGTCGTAGGTCTGGAACCACTGCATCTCCCCGAACGACGCTTCCGGTGGGATCTTGCCGGCGGACAGCCAGTCGAGGATGTTCGCAGCGTCGAGCCGTCCGTAGCCGGTGTACATGTCGAACCCCGGCTGCGTGGGGTACCGGGTGGTCGGGACGGGCGACGCAACCGCGTAGTTGTCCGGCGGTGCGGCGAACGGCGAGCTCGCACTCGGAAGGACCGCTGTCTGGAAGTCGATGTCGTCCGCCGACATCTCGATCAGCTCGCGGATTTCCGTCGATGAAAGAGCGACCGGCGCGCCTGCCACGTTCTTCAATCCCGGGTAGGGCGAGAGCTTGCCGGCACCGAGGAGGTTTCGCGCCTCGGATTCGATCAATCCGGTGACGCCGCCCGTCTTGCCGGTCGCTTCCGACGAGCAGCTCGCGCTCTCGACGCTCACTCCGATGTTCGCCCCGTAGTTGGTGCAACCGTTCAGGTACAGGTAGCTCGGGGGCTGGTACAGGCCGAGGCTCTGCCCGCCGCCGGATTCCGAGGGTGACTGGGTGACGCTGTTGACGACGATCGTTCCCGGGAGGTCGCCGGGCTCGTTCTTGTGCTCGGCCTCCTCGTCTGCGGCGCTCGAGATGACCGGGACTCCGTGAGCGTTGGCGTAGGCGATCGCCTGGGCGGCTGTTGTGGTCACGTCGAGGGTACCGAGCGCCTCCTGCAACACCGAGGCTCCGCTGTCGACCGCGAAGAGGACGCCGCGGGCGAAGTCGCTGGAGGATGCGATGAAGCTTTCGCCGACCCGGATGGGCAGCACGGTGCAGCTCGGACACGCTCCGACCTCTTGGCCGATCGCGTCGGCAGCCCCGGTCGAGTCCTCGGCTTCACCGCTGCCGTGGCCGTAGAGCACGTCGTCGTAGGGGTCGTTGGTGTTGTCAACGAAGTTCCAGCCCGCGATCGCTTCGGTGAACCCGGCGGGTACCTGACCCGGGTAGGGCGGGTCCTCGGGACCGGCGCTGGGGCTCGGGTAGTAGTACGGCGACGACGGAGATCCGAACGTGCGGATCAGGTCCTCAGGCGAGATGTACTTGCCGCAGAAGAGGCCCTTGGACGGGCTCGCCGCTGTCGCTGCCGCCACCCGGGCGTCCGAGGCGTACTGCGCGACGTTGAAGATGCCGGTGTTGTCGAGGTCGTAGGGATCGCCGTCCGCGAACGTGACGCCTTGCGCCTCGAGTTGTGGTTTGGTGAGGCCTGCTTCGTTCTCCGGGTAGGGCAGGGCGCCGCGGTTGAGCGCGATCTTGTCCACCACCGACGTGTCGCACCACTCGATGCCGGAGTCGGTGATCGCGATGACCGTGTCGGGTCTCCCGGTGGTGACCTGCCAGGCCCTGTCGACGGAGTTGCCCTCCACGCCGCACAGCTCCTGGGGGTTCTGCGAGACGAGGGAGTTGGTGCTGCGCGCGCTGGTGAGCTTCCAGTCGCCGCCTCCGTTGGCCCAGTTCGCCGGCCGAACGGGTGGCGTGGCCGTTGCCGTGTGGAGATACGCGGCGTAGTCCTCGGGGTTCGTGCCGGTGGGCGGTTGTGGCCAGAGGGGGGTGCCGGTCGTGGTCTGTGTGTCGTTGCCCGGGCCGCCCTGGTTGGACGGGATGGCGGGACACGATCCCGGCCGGGGGTTGTCGGGCGCCACCGGTGCTGCCGGGGTCGCCGCCGGCGCGACGATCGCCGGCTTCGGCATGGATGTGGCGATGGCGGGCCCGCCGGCCAGCGCGGCGGCCGTCAGGGCGCCCGCCGCCACCAGCAACCTCCGCCGCCGCGACCTGCCCGTAACTTCGGAAGTTTTGCTCATTCCGGACATCTGATTCGACGCTGACGCCTGCGTCACCTTTCGTGGGCCGCCAGTTCTTCGTGCGCGTTGCGAGCCGGAATTCGGGACGTTCGACCCTACGCAGGGGGTGCCCTGCGCGCTTACCGTTCCGAACTGGAGGTGGTGCAGGTGACCGGCGAACTGGTGCTCGCTGAGATGGTGAGAGGGTGGGCCGAGACCCGGTTCCCGGACGACCCGGGCGCGGTGGACCTTGCTGTGATGGTTGCTGAGCGCGCCTACAAGGCCGGCGCTTCGGTCAGCGAGGCCTGCCAGCGCGCCATGGACGCGGTCACCAGCCGGTCACTGCACCCTTCCCAGAGGCGTACCGTTACTGCCCGCCCGGAGCGCTTGGCGTCGTAAAGAGGTTCTCGCCATGGTGGAGGAACACGGCAGCCTCCGGAGACGTTGGAACCCTCGTGCTCGTAGAGATCTGGTCCGATGTCGTCTGTCCTTGGTGCTACATCGGAAAGCGGCGCTTCGAAGCCGCCATGGAGCGTTTCGAGCACAAGGACGAGGTCGAGGTTCGCTGGCGGAGTTTCGAGTTGGACCCGAGGGCCCCGTTCCGCCGGTCCGGCACGATGGCCGACCACATCGCCACCAAGTACGGCATGTCACGTGAGGAGGCCGCGGGCCGGCTCGACAGCATGAACCGCCTGGCGGCCAGGGAAGGTCTCGACTACGACCTTGCGCGTACGCAGGGCGGCAATTCGCTGGATGCCCACCGCCTGATCCACCTCGGCTACGCCGCCGGCGACGCCACCGGCGGCGAGGTCAACGAAGCTCTCCTCAAGGCCTATTTTGTCGACCTGCTCCCGATCAGCGAACCGGACGTTCTCTTGGAGACCGGCTCGCGCGTCGGTCTCGAACCGGGGGAGATCCGGGCGATTCTCGAGGGAGACCGGTTCGTCGCGGAGGTGCGGGCGGACGAGCTCGAAGCGGCGCGGCTCGGATGCACCGGGGTGCCGTTCTTCGTCATCGACCGAGCGTTCGCGATCCCAGGCGCTCAGGACGTCGAGACGTTCGCCCTGACCCTCGAACGCGCCTGGGGCCGCTCGCACCCCGCCGAGCCCGAGACCGTGGTCGCAGACGGCG
Source organism: Acidimicrobiales bacterium (assembly GCA_035533095.1). Classification (NCBI taxonomy): domain Bacteria; kingdom Bacillati; phylum Actinomycetota; class Acidimicrobiia; order Acidimicrobiales; species Acidimicrobiales bacterium. The sequence goes on from DATLUM010000012.1 coordinate 52,056, forward strand.
CCGTCTGCACCGACGGTGACTGCCCGATCTGACAGCCGGATTTCTATGACAGGGCGCACGTCCCTTGCCAACCGCCGGAGAAGTACGGCGGGGGCGCCAAGCCCGAAGGCGGCTGAGCCACCAGCGTGACGAGACCGTCGGCCGCCATGAAATCCGACTTCTGCTCCTGAGCGGCGCACGCCCGTCTCGGCGCCTCGTGCGGGTCGCCCCCGGTGAAGTTGGGTACGTCGGACGGCGGCGGGGGATCGGTGCCGTACTGATCGGCGCCGACCGGGCCCGCGTCGAAGAACACCATCGCCGAACCGGGATACGTGTCCGATGTGATCGCCGGCAGCCCCCACGAGGGATCTGAGGAGGAGTAGCAGTACGCGCCCGACGGGTCGTTGCCGCCGCACAACCTCGACGGGTCGAGCGCCGGCGCAAACGTCGCGGCTCCGATGCTCCGGGCCTCGTCCTCGGCGGTCACGTCAGCCACCTGATGGTCACCCCATGCGACCTGCATCAGGACCTGGTGGTCCGGGGTGTCGGGAAGCAGGCCGCCGGAAGCCGTTGACGTCATGTGGGTCGCGTAGCCGTTCGGGTCGGCGCGGTCCCACAGCGTCTGGATCAGGTCGAGGGTCAGCTGCCGCTCCGACTGGTCCGGGTAGAAGAGGTCGAACAGGTTCGAGTACCCCAACCCGCCGGTCGGGTTGGAGGGGGTGATCGACAGCAGCGACGACGGTCCCAGCGGCGAGGTGGCGACGTAGTCGCTGGAGCGCGGCAGGAGGACCGCGTAGTCCATGCCGGGCACACCCAGGCTGCAGTGCTTCACGTCGACGGAGATCGCGCAGACCGTTCCGCCGTAGATTCCGCCCTGGCTGTTGCCGTCGTAGTACACATCGCTCGTGTCTATGAACGACGCCGAACTGCCGGGATAGCGGAAGGCACCGTTCGAGGCGAACCCGTCCGGGTGGATCATCAGTCGCTGCAGGTACAGGAAGTTCAGCTCTCCCTGCAGGGTCCGGTCGATGAGCAGCGAGAAGTTCGACAGGTCCGACAGTGCGAGCACGGCGTTGGGTATGTCAGCGTCGGCGAAACCGAACCAGTCAGTGGCGCAGTACATCATCCCGAAACGACCGGCCATCTCCTCCTGCGGGCTCGCTGTCACCTCGCTGTCACTGCCGAACAGGCCGTGGCCGTATTCGACCGGTCTCATCAATGCCGTGCCCCAGCCCTTCTGCCCGACGATGCAGATGAAGCCCGCCTGGTACGTCTGTCCCGGCACCTGGCTGGGAGTTGCATAAAGGTTGGTCGGGTCGAGAGCGAACTCGCCCGGTGACGGGCAGTCGTCGAAGGGCGTGCCGGCCGGAGTCGGTGCAGTCAATGTCTCGCACTTGACCGGGGGCGAGCAGGTGGGCGCCACGTAGCAAGGGACGGTGAATGTCCCGGTGATCTCACGGGCCACGTAGGGGTTCTGGGACGTCGTGTAGTCCGCCACCGACGAGACGGTGAAGGCCGGTGCCTTGCTGGACGGCGTCACGACGCCGGCCTTCATGTCGGCGGTCGTCTGGCCGAGCTGGCCCAACGCGTCGTTGCGCATCGAGACCAGCCTGCTCGTCACGCTCTCGGTGCTGGCTGTGGTGAAATCCCATGCCAGGTACAGGTCGGAGCGAGCCCAGCCGGCCTCGGACAGGTCGGCGAAAATCCCGTTCATGTGGGCCGTGCGGGGATCGAGCGAACCGGCTGTCCCGTCCCTGTAGGCCTTGAAAGCTGGTGAAGGTGCCACGACGGTCCCGTCGTCGGCGTGGACGTGGCGCAAGGCCACGATGTAACGATGACCGTCAAGCAGGTTCTCGGCGGGGTGGATCATCAGATCCTGCTGCACCGAGCCGACTGCACCCGCCGGCAGAAGCCCGGCTTCCGAGGTGTACTGGTCGACCTCTGCCCAGACCGGCCATGTCTGACCGGTGTCAGCGTCGAGAAGGATCACGCCCGTGTCAGGCGCTGCGTTGGCCGACATACTCGTGTCGGTCGGGATGCCGGACGCCACGAGGTCGGCGTTCTTGGTCACGCCGGGGAGGACGGTCAGTATCTGCGCGCCGGCGCTGAAACCGTCGCTCCAGTCGTTCCAGGATGACGGGTCGATCGGCTTGCCCTCGGCGTTGCGCGGCATGGCCAGCGGGTTGAGGTTCAGCTTCCGCCCGGTGAGGCTGGTCGGGTCGTAGCTGGTGAGCCAGTCGTCGGGATAGGGGAGCATGCACTGCTGCGGCACGAGCGGGTCGCAGCCCTGCGGGTTGGTGGCGTACCCGGGACTGGAAGGGTCGGCCCAACCGCTCCAGTTGTCGTGGTCGTGGTTGACCCACGAGCCCTGAACCGCACCCGATGCCGGCACGAAGTAGACGCCCAACCATGCGAGCGCCAGCGCGCCGACGGCGAGACGAACGGATCTTTCCCCCAGCTTCCCCAGCATGCCTACTCTCCTTCGAAAAAAGAGAAAACCGTGTAGCGGCCAGAGCCTATCTGTACAGTCACTGGACGATGGCTAGACGGCTCCTGGTGGTGGCCTTCGTGGTGGCGGCCGCTCTAGCGGGATGCACGCCGGGCGCCGTGAAGCACCTGTCCCATCAGCAGACCCGGCCTGAGGAACAGCCAGCTTCGGTGCACCTGTCGTCCTACGGCGGCGGGTCGGTAGTGACGGCCGCGGCGAGCACCGCAACGGGCCGCGGCTACTGGGTGGCGACCACCGACGGCACTGTGACGCCCGAAGGGGACGCGGTCGCGCACGGCGATGCCGCGTCGCTCCAGCTCGGTGCACCGATCGTGAGCATCACGGCGACGAGGAGCGGCAACGGCTACTGGCTCCTCGGCGGCGACGGCGGCGTGTTCAACTTCGGCGACGCGCGCTTCTACGGATCGATGGGAGGGGCGCACCTCAACGGCCAGGCACTGCAGATAGTCGGCACCCCGTCGGGCGACGGATACTGGTTCGTGGCGCGTGACGGCGGGGTGTTCAACTTCGGCGACGCCCGGTTCTACGGCTCGACCGGATCGATCCGGCTGAACCGGCCCGTCGACGGCATGGCGGCGACGCCTTCAGGGCAGGGTTACTGGCTCGTGGCGCGTGACGGCGGCGTGTTCAACTTCGGCGACGCCGGGTTCTACGGTTCGACGGGCTCTATCCGCCTCAACCAGCCCGTGGTGGGCATGGCAGCCACGCCTTCAGGGCAGGGCTACTGGCTCGTGGCACGCGACGGCGGGATCTTCAACTTCGGGGATGCACCCTTCCTCGGGTCGGACGGTGCCAGCAAGCTGCCCGCCCCCGCCATCGGCATGATCGCCAGTCCTGACGGCGGTGGCTACTGGATCTTGCTCGGCAACGGGCAGGTTCACGCTTTCGGTGACGCTGCGGCGTTGCAGGTCCCGCCGTTCCAGACGACCGGCTACTCGCTCGCCGGCCAGGTCGTCGCCATCGACCCGGGCCACAACGGCGGCAACGGATCCGACCCCGCGTACATCAACCAACTGGTATGGAACGGGCGTGCGTACGAATCCTGTGACACCACCGGGACGGAGACGGATGCGGGGTACACCGAGGCGGCGTTCAACTTCGACGTGGCCACCCGCCTCGCCGGCGCGCTCCGCTCCGAGGGTGCGACCGTGGTCATGACCCGCGACAGCAACGGTGGGGTCGGGCCGTGCATAACCCAGCGGGCCGCCATCGGCAACTCGTCAGGGGCGGACGCGATGTTCGATATACACGCCGATGGCGGGCCGGCCGGCGGGTATGGCTTCGCCGTCCTCGAACCGGTCGCCGATGGGCCCAACGACGGAGTCATCTCCTCGTCCGACACCCTCGCCTCCATCACCCGCGACACGTTCGAAGCGGTCACAGGTGAGTCGGTCAGCACGTACGACGGTGTCAACGGTCTCCAACCGCGTGGCGACCTAGCCGGCCTCAACCTCACCACCGTGCCGAAGGTGCTGATCGAATGCGCCAACATGCGCAACGCCGGGGACGCCGCGAAGGTCTCCGACCCGGGCTGGCGGCAGACCGCCGCGACCGCCTTGGCCGAGAGCGCGTCCCGCTTCCTCATCGGCTATCCCTAAAGAACCTCTTCAGGACGGGCACCCCCCGGCGGGGCGGTCGTAGAGTGCGGCATGGACTGGCCCCTTCGCTTCGGCATCTTCCTCGCACCGTTCCATCCCGCCGGGCAAAACCCGACGCTCGCCCTGGAGCGCGACATGGAGCTGATCGTCCGCCTGGACCAACTCGGCTACGACGAGGCCTGGATCGGCGAGCATCATTCGGCAGGCTTCGAGATCGTCGCCTCGCCCGAGGTGTTCATCGGTGCTGTCTCGCAGCGGACCCGCCACATCAAACTGGGGACCGGTGTCAGTTCGCTGCCGTATCACCATCCGCTGATCCTGGCGGACCGCATGGTGCTGCTCGATCACATCACGAGGGGCAGGGTGATGTTCGGGGTAGGACCGGGCGCGCTACCTTCCGACGCCTTCATGATGGGCATCGACCCGAACAGGCAGAGAGAGATGATGGAGGAGTCGCTGGAGGCGATCCTCGCGCTGCTCACGACAGACGAGCCGGTGAACATGCAGACCGACTGGTTCACCCTCCGCGACGCCCGCCTGCAACTGCGCCCGTATACGCACCCGCGCTTCGAGGTGGCCGTGGCAGCGCAGGTTTCGCCGGCAGGGCCGAGGGCAGCCGGGCGGTTCGGGGTGTCGCTGCTCTCGTTGGGAGCGACGACCGCCGGCGGCTTCGATGTCCTCGGCGCCCATTGGGAGACATGTGAGGAACGTGCCGCCAAGTTCGGTACCACGGTCGACAGACGCTCGTGGCGCCTCGTCGGTCCGATGCACATCCGCGAGACCGAGGAGCAGGCGCGCGCCGATGTCGAGCACGGTCTCGCCGACTGGGTCCGCTACTTCCAGGAGGTGGCCGCTCTTCCGATCGCACCCCCGACCGACGACCACACCACCCTTCTGGAAGCCATGAACGCCTCCGGCATCGCCGTGATCGGAACACCCGACATGGCGGCTGCACAGATCGAGCGGCTGATCGAGCAGTCGGGCGGGTTCGGTACCTATCTGTTCATGGCGCACGAGTGGGCCGACCGCCAGGCGACCCTCTCGTCATACGAGCTGTTCGCCAAGGAGGTCATGCCGAGGTTCCAGCGCTCCTCGGAGAGGGCAGTCCGGTCGCGCGACTGGGCTGCGGCCAACCGGCCGGAGTTCATGGGCGCCGCCATCAACGCGGTAGGCAAGGCGATCACGGACCACCTGGCAGAGAAGCAGGCGACCACCGCCTAAAAGGTCCTGCGCACGTCTTCAGGGCACGACCAGGATCTTGCAGTGCCGGTCCGGTTCGGCCAGCTCCGCGAACGCCCCAGGTACCCCGTCTACTGGTACCTCTCCGCTGATGATCGGACCCACGTCTATCCGCCCCTCGGCGATGGCCAGCAGTGAATCGTTGAATTCCTGTGGGTCGTAACCAAGCACGAAGCGGATGTCGATCTCCTTGCTGATCGCCCAGAAGGGGACGACCGAGTCGCTGCCCATGCACACACCGACGACCACGACGCGGCTGTTCAGGGGAGCGGCCCGCAGGATCTCGTTGATCATTCCGGGTACGCCGACCGCCTCGAAGACAACCAGCTGGCGGCCGCCCCCCGTTCGCTGCCATGCGTCCCACGAGGGTTCCTCGGCCGGGTCGACGCTCTCGTGCGCCCCCACCGTCAGGGCGAGCTCCCGCCGAACCGTCGAGAAGTCGGCCGCGACGATCGGCTCGATACCCCGGAGCTTCAACGCCGCGATCACGGCGATGCCTATCGGTCCGCAGCCCAGGACCAGTGCACCCTCGCCCTGTGCGATGTGTGACCGGTTGACGGCGTGCAAACCGACCGCCATCGGCTCGGTCAGGGCGGCCCGCTTGGCGTCGAGCCCGTTCGGCACTACCTGCAGCAGGGGCGCGGAGAGGAGCATCCTCTGGCTGTAGCCGCACGGAAAGTCGTTGCTGTAGACCAGAGTTTCCACCCCGCTCATGGTCACCATTACCGGCAACGATGTAACGAGGGTCCCAGCCGGGGGCGATTCGGTATCCGGTCCCGCTTCGACAACCTCTGCCGCGAACTCATGGCCCATGAACACGTCGCGCCCGAGATCCGTGCGGGCGTCCCCGAACTCGGGAAGCCCACGCATCTCGCCGGCCAGGCGCAGCATCTCCTCGCCGTGCTTTACGAAGTGCAGGTCGGATCCGCAGATCCCGCACGCCTTCACATCGACGAGCACCTGACCGAATGACGGCCGGGGGTCGGCGAACTCGTCCACCACCACATGGCCCTGGCGAAGAACGGCTGCCTTCATGGCCCAACTCTCTTCATGACCGGTCTTTCTAGCGGAGCCGGCCCAGAAGGCGTAGATCGGTATGCCGATCAGGAGCAGGTGCATCGATAGGGCCGTTGGGCCCCATCCCGGGTATTCACGACTGCAATCGGACGGGCTAGTGCTTCTTGTAGGGCCCTTAGCCCCTAACCCTGCGGCGGCGGTCTTCTTAGCGTCGACAGTGAAACGGAGGAACTGGCAATGAACGCTTCGCTGTCCTCTTTCAACGTCCAATCAGAGGTCGGAATCCTGCGCAAGGCTGTCGTGCACAGACCGGGGCTGGAATTGGCCCGTCTCAGTCCCAGCAATGTTGGCAGCCTTCTCTTCGACGACGTGCTCTGGGCGAAGCGCGCCCGTGACGAGCACGACTCGTTCTGCGACACCTTGACGCAAAACCGTGTCGAGGTCCTCTACTTCGAGCAGCTGTTGGCGGAGACGCTGGACACACCCGAGGGCCGGTCATTCGTGATCGATCGGATCTGCACGCCGGAGGTTGTCGGGCCTGCTCTCGTCCGCGCGTTGCGGACCCTCTCCGAGGGGGTGGACGGGAAGACACTCGCCACCTATCTCATCGGCGGGGTGCTGAAATCGGATCTCCATCCTCGCCTGCAGGTCGCCTCGTCGGGCCTCGGTCGCGACGAGGAGGGGTGGTCCGCGTCCGTGCAGGGCCTCACATGGGACGTGCTCGGTGACGACGACTTCGTGCTCCCGCCGTTGCCGAACCATCTGTTTCAGCGCGACAACTCGGCCTGGATCTACGGGGGTGTCTCGGTGAACCCGATGGCAAAGGCGGCGCGCCAGCGCGAATCACTCCACAGCACGGCGATCTACCGGTACCACCCGATGTTCAAGGACGCCCGGTTCGAGTTCTGGTACGGCGGTGACGACACCGACCACCTGCCGGCTTCTGTCGAGGGCGGTGACATACACGTCATCGGCAACGGTGCCGTTCTCATCGGCATTGGCGAGAGGACTACGCCAGCAGCCGTCGAGATCCTCGCCGGTTCGCTGTTCGCGAAGGGGGCCGCCTCCCAAGTGATCGCCGCCGAGCTCCCGCGCTCGAGGGCGTTCATGCACCTCGACACCGTCATGACGATGGTCGACTCCGACGCGTTCGTCGTGTACCCGTACCTCGATCCGTCGCTGCGGGCGTGGAGGCTCACACCGGCAGAGGGAGGCACTCTTACGGAGCGGCTGCCCGACCTGTGGGAAGCGCTGGCCGGCGCGCTCGATGTCGAGAAGATCCGGTTGCTGTCCGCAGACGAAGATCTGCGGGCCGCCGAGAGGGAGCAGTGGGACGACGGCACCAACTTCCTGGCCGTGGCTCCCGGGGTCGTCGTCGGATACGAGCGCAACGTGACCACCAATACCATGCTGCGCCGGGCCGGCATAGAGGTGATCACCGTCCCCAGCAGCGAGCTCGGCCGGGCGCGCGGCGGCCCGCGGTGCATGACCTGCCCCCTCGAGCGGGATCCGGTCTGAGATGCGCGTGGTCGTAGCGCTCGGTGGTAATGCGGTGCTCACCCGGGGAGAGGCTCCCGATGCCGACATCCAGGAGCATCACGTGCGCGCGGCCGTGCAGGCCCTGCTCCCGCTCGCGAGGGCCCACCAGCTCGTGCTCACCCATGGCAACGGGCCGCAGGTCGGCGCGCTCGCCCTGGAATCAGCGAAAGACCCGGCACTCACGCGGCCGTACCCGCTCGACGTTCTGAGCGCGCAAACCCAGGGAATGATCGGTTACTGGCTGCTGCAGGCGCTGGACGAAGGGTCGCCGGGCACGGCTGTCGCAGCGCTCATCACCCGGACGATCGTCTCGCTATCCGACCCGGCGTTCGTCGATCCTCAGAAGTTCGTCGGCCCCGTCTACGAAGAGGACGAGGCAAGACGGATTGCGTCGCAGTCGGGTTGGATCGTCAAGGTCGACGGTCCGTACTGGCGCCGGGTCGTCGCCTCGCCATCGCCTCTGGGCATCGTCGAGATCCCCCTGATACGCACACTGGTGGACGCCGGCGTGATGGTCGTCTGCGCCGGTGGTGGGGGGATCCCGGTGTCACGTGACCCGTCCGGGAGGTTGACGGGTGTCGAAGCTGTGGTGGACAAGGACGCCACCGCAGCGCTGCTGGCCGAGCAGCTAGGAGCCGACGCCCTGTTGATGCTGACGGATGTGGCCGCAGTGTTCCGCGATTACGGCACCGACCGCGAGCGCCCGATCCATCTCACGGAACCGACGTTCCTACGCTCGTTGCAGTTCCCCACAGGCTCGATGGGGCCGAAAGTCGATGCCGCTTGCCGTTTCGTGGAACGTACGGGAGGGATCGCCGGGATAGGAGCGCTCGCCGAAGCGGAAGCAATCCTCAAAGGCCGGGCGGGGACCCTAGTGATGCCGAGGGGCAGCAAGCCCGTGGGGCTCGTGCCGCCCGAACGGCGCTCTGATTAGTCAGGCGGCGCCCAAGCGCCGGCCGGTCACGACGTGTGTCTGGATCCTTACCACGTGCTGGCCCGGCTGGCTCACGCGAGGTTTCGGCAGGTGCGCACACTCCGCATGATCCCGCTCCGCCATGGCTAGGCCCCGGACCAGGACGCTCCACGGGCGGCCGTCCTGGCCGATTCCATCCACCTCGAAGGCGACCAGTTGGCCGGCGATGTGAGAGAACAGCCCCGCTCCCACCCGGAGCAGGACGCCCGGACCGCACATTGCATAATCGACTGGAAGGACCGTGGGTGCGTCCGGCCCCGAGATGCCGAGGTGGCCCGGCGAGTGTTTGGAGGCACCGATGGTCAGCAACTGCCGGCACTCGACTACGCCAAGGACATCCGATCCTCGCTCGTCTATCCACATTGCTGACTCGATCCGTGTGGATCTGGTGTCAGGCCGTCAGTTCTTGACGACGACGACGACCGGCGCGCTCGCGTGGGTCGTGACCTGCTGGCTGACCGAGCCGAGCAACAGGCCGGCGAAACCGCCGTGGCCGCGTGAGCCGACGACAAGTATCTGGGCCTCTTTCGCCAGGTCCATCAGCACTGTCGCAGGCCGGCCCCGCTGCACCACCAACTTGAACTCGAACCCCGGATCGCTCCCGAGTAGCGAGTGGACGTCCTCTTCGAGTTTCTTGTCGACGATATGGGCGAATTCCTCGTCAGAGCCGAATTCTCCGGGCGACCAGGCCCGGACCACGTCGACCTTGGCACCGCGCAGCCGTGCTTCCTCCGCGGCCCACAGGAGCGCCTTCTGGGATCCCTCGGAGCCGTCGAAGCCGACAACCATGCGCAGGCTGGGTGCTGTCATTTGTGCACCTCCTTGCTTGTCATGGGCGAATCCAAGGCGGACCGCCTACGACGATTGTCCGTCCGGGCTCTTCGGCGGAGGTAGGGGCTAAAGACCCAATCGGGACCGGCTGAACGGCTCGCCCATCGGCTCGATGAACATCGCCGGAGGATAGGCCCGGCGACGCACCGCCGCTATGGTCGGGCGTCGATGGGATCTCTTGACGGAAAGGTCGCACTGATAACCGGCGCCGCGCGCGGTCAGGGCCGCTCACACGCCGTCGCTCTCGCCTCCGAAGGCGCCGACATTGTCGTTTGCGACGTGCCACGCCGGATGTCCACCCTGACCTACCCGCTTGCAACGCGCCAAGATCTCGAGCTCACCGCCAAGCTCGTCGAGCAGGCGGGCCGGCGCTGCCTCGCGGTGCGCCTCGACGTCCGCGATGCCGCCGCGGTGGATTCGGCGGTGGAGCAGACGGTGCGGGAGCTCGGACGGCTCGACATCGTGGTGGCCAACGCCGGCGTCGTGTCCACTGGTCCGTTGGCGGAACTGACGGACGAGGGCTGGGACGAACTGGTCTCGACGAACCTGGGTGGCGTCTTCCACATCCTTCGCGCCGCAATACCCGTGATGCGACGCCAGAAGTTCGGGCGCATCGTCGTCACCTCGTCCATGGGCGGTCGCATGGGGATACCGAACCTGGCGGCCTACAACGCGACGAAGTGGGGGACGATCGGCATGGCGAAGTCGCTCGCACTAGAGGTCGCCAAGGAGGGGATCACCGTCAACGTGATCTGCCCGACGACGGTGCAGACCCCGATGGTTCAGCCGGATCCCGACGCGGAGGTGCCGGACGACTTCATAAAGCAGATGCTGCGCGCCAATCCCGTACCCCAGCCTTGGCTGCAGCCCGAGGATGTCAGCCGCGGCGTGCTCTACCTTGTCACGGACCCGGGTGTCATAACGGGAAGCGTCCTGGAGGTGGGGCTCGGCTCGAGCGCCCGCATGCACTGAGCCATCACCGGCCAATCACTGGGGACACCGGTGCTCCGGCGGGAAAACAATCAGTCTTGACTGATTTGTTCTCTGGTGGTACAAAAATCCCAAATGGCCTCCGAGTGCATCGACCCGACGCCGGCCGCGCTTACCAGCCCGACCGGCCGCCCGCTCCAGAAGCGAGCGATCGACACCCGCGCGGCCCTGCTCGACGCGGCCATCGACTGCCTCGTCGAGCGCGGATACGCGGCGACGACGACGACCGAGACCGCCAGGCGCGCCCACGCTTCGCGCGGTGCGCAACTGCACCACTTCCCGACCAAGGCGGACCTGATGACCGCGGCCGTTGCCCGGCTGCTCGACCGGCGCGTCGAGGAGTTCCGCAAGGCGTTCGTCGACGTACCACCGGGCAACGGCAGGCTCGAGCACGCGGTCGACGTTCTGTGGTCGATGTTCGAGAGCCCTTGCTTCGTCGCGGTGGCCGAGCTCAAAGTTGCCGCCCGGACGGACCCGGAGCTCGCCTCGGCGGTTCGCGAGATGGACCGGCGTTTCGAAGAGGAGTGCCGGGCCGTCTACTCCGATCTTTTTCCCAACGAGGACGGGCACGACCCGGAATTCGACGAGATGGCAGTCGCCTTCTGCTTCGCGGTGATGGACGGTGTGGCGTTCCAGCGGCTCACCGGTAGCGAGTTTCAACGGCCGGTGCGTGACTACCTCGAGACCCTCAAGGCGATCGCCACCATTTTTCAAACCCCCACTGAGCCAGCGAGGAGGCAATCATGACGGTAGTTCCGGCTGAGTTGATAGACGAGGAAGCTCAGGCGCAGTCCGGATGGGACGGCCTTCTCGCTCGGCTCAGCAATCTGTCCGTCACCAAGCACTTCGACGCCTACGCCGACGTCGACTGGGACGGGCCCGAGATGCGCATCGACCGACACGACCCGCGCTGGGCTCTCGACGGCAATGACCCGCTCGGTGCCACCGACTGGTACCGCGACCTCCCTCTCGAGACGCAGGCCTCGCTCGGTCTCGACCTCGTCGCGTCCAAGATGAAGATCGGGCTCCAGTTCGAGAGCATCCTGAAGCAGGGGCTCCTTCGCTTCGCGGCGGAGCTGCCGAACCGCTCACCCGAGTTCCGGTACTGCTATCACGAGCTGATCGAGGAAGCACACCACTCCTTGATGTTCCAGGAGTTCGTGAACCGGAGTGGGTTCGACGCGCGGGGGCTTTCGAAGGTCGACCGGGCGGGTGCCAGCTTCGTCGTCGGGCTCGCGCGGAGGTTCCCCGAGCTGTTCTTCGTGTTCGTCCTCGGGGGTGAGGACCCGATCGACCACGTCCAGCGGCGCGAGCTTCGCCGCGGGGGGACGATCCACCCACTGCTCGAACGGATCATGCGCATCCACGTGACCGAGGAGGCGCGCCACCTCTCGTTCGCCCGGCACTATCTCGAGCACGAGGTGCCCCGGCTGGGACCGGGCCGCCGGCGGGCGCTCTCCCTCGTCGCTCCGGTGCTGCTCGGGGTCATGGCCCGCCAGATGCTGTCGACGACCTCGCGGTTCGCCCGGGCGAACGGCGTTCCCCAGCCGGTGGCTCGCCAGGCCAACCGGTCCGAGGAGGCCCGCGCCATGGTCCGGCGCTCGGTGGCCAAGATCCGGCGGCTGTGCGGCAAGGTCGGCCTCCTCGACCCGATGGCCGTCACCGTCTGGCGGGCGATGGGCATC
>DATLUM010000013.1 GCA_035533095.1 Acidimicrobiales bacterium
CCGGATCCATCGGAACTGCGATCCGACCAAGAGGCGTGCGTCGAGGCGCTCGTAGGCAACGGGCACGGCGTAGCGTCGCCCGGTCGTCCTCCCGGTGACGTAGACCGTGACCAGTCGCCGCCCGAGCGCGCGACAGAGGACCGGGGTGCACAGGAACGCGCGCACCAGATGGTTCACCAGGCCCTGGAAGCGAAGGGTCCGCGCCGCGGGCTCGGGGCGCCCGCCCTCCCTGGCGCTCGCCGGTGGCGGTGGCGATGGCGATGGCGGTGAGGTTGTCCGCATCACGATGCCTGGCCGACGGGTTCGGCTTGCGCGACCCAGCGGCCGACCCACTCGCCGGTGATCTGCCGGGTGACCGCGTTGATGCGGTTGAAGGCGTTGATCGCCGCGATGGCCAGCACGAGACCGGCCAGCTGCGAGTCGTCGTAGTGGCGGGTCGCCTCCTCCCACAACTCGTCGGAGATGGCGTCCGGACGGTCTGCGAGGCGCGTCGCGGCCTCGGTCAGCGCGAGGGCAGCTCGCTCGGCGTCGCTGAAGTAGGGGGCCTCCCTCCACGCGCCGACCATGACGACCCTCACCTCCGGCTCGCCTGCGGCCCTGAGCTCGCGCGAGTGCATGTCCAGGCACACGCTGCACCCGTTGATCTGGCTCGCCCGGGCCTCGATCAGGGACAGCGTGCTGGCCGGCACGCCGGACCCGCGCACGGCGGCGCCCAGGTCCTGCAGTGCGGTCAGGGCACCTGGAACGGTGACCGCGGGGTTCTCGATCCTCGGTTGCATGATGCCCTCCTCGTGTGCGCTCCTTCCCTCGACCTGTCGTCGTCGGTCCAAGGGTCCCCCCGGGCAGCCGGTCACATCGCCGACCTCCCGGGGGTCATAGAGATGACCCGTGACGTCGGAGGAACGTGACATGACCGATCAGCAGTGGCTGGCCGAGAGATTCGAGGAGCAGCGGCCCAGGCTCCGTGCGGTGGCCTACCGGATGCTCGGCTCCCTGTCCGAGGCGGACGACGCCGTCCAGGACACCTGGCTCAGGGTCAGCCGCGCCGACGCGAGCGTGGTCGAGAACCTCGGCGGGTGGTTGACCACGGTGGTGGCCCGCGTGTCGTTGAACCTGCTTCGCTCCCGCGCGACGCGGCAACAGGAGCCCCTCGACGTCCACCTCCCCGACCCGGTGATCGACGCGCCCGACCGAAGCGACCCCGAGCACGAGGCGCTCCTCGCCGACTCCGTCGGCCTGGCGATGCTCGTCGTGCTGGACGCCCTCAGCCCCGCCGAACGGCTCGCGTTCGTCCTGCACGACATGTTCGCGGTGCCCTTCGAGGAGATCGCGGCGATCGTCGGCCGCTCTCCCGAGGCGACCCGGCAGCTCGCCAGCCGGGCACGGCGGCGGGTCCAGGGATCGGCACCGGTCCCCGACGCAGATCTCGACACGCAATGGAAGGTGCTGGACGCCTTCGCGGCGGCCGCTCGCGACGGCGACTTCGAGGCGCTCGTGTCGATCCTCGATCCCGATGTCGTGCTTCGGGCCGACGGCGGCCAGACGGGGCTCTCGCACGTGGTGCACGGGGCGGCCGCCGTCGCCAGCCAGGCGACGATGTGGGCACGGGCGGACCTCACCGTCAGACGGGCGCTCGTCAACGGTGCGGCCGGCATGGTCGCCGAGCGCGACGGCAAACCCTTCTCGGTCGGGGCCTTCACGGTGCGCAAGGGCCGGATCGTCGAGTGCGACATCCTCGTCGACCCCGAACGCGTCGGGCAGCTCGATCTCGAGATGCTGCAGGACTGACCGGTGGGGACGGTGGCCCGCCCGTCGGGTCGTCGACACACGCCGGGATCGCCGTCGGCGCGGCCTTCCACCTGCCCTGAGAAGTGGCGCGCTCAGAGCGTCGCTTGATCAGGACCTTCTTCCCTGTGTGCGGGCCACCACTTCGGGTCAAATGGACGAAGCGACCGGCGCGACGCCGGCGCGCCAGGGTGCGGGCGATGCCGCAATGGCCACGAAGGGAGAGCATCATGGGGCGTGTTGATGGCAAGGTCGCGGTGGTCACGGGCGCGGCGCTCGGACTCGGGCATGCAACGTCGACGCTCCTCGCCAAAGAAGGAGCAAAGGTCGCCGTCACCGACATCCTCGCCGAGGAAGGGCACCAGCTCGTCAAGGAGATCAACGCCTCCGGCGGAGAAGCTAGGTACTGGAACCTCGACACGAGCGACGAGCAGTCCGTGTCCGACGCATTCGAAGCCGTCGTCGACACCTACGGGCGCCTCGACGTGCTCGTGAACAACGCTGGGATCAGCGGGGTGAACAAGCCCACCGACGAGATCACGCTCGAGGAGTGGAACCGCGTCATCTCGATCAACCTCACCGGGGTCTTCCTGTGCACGAAGCACGCCATCCCGTACCTGCGCCGAAGCGGGGGTGGGAGCATCGTCAACCTCTCGTCGATCTATGGGCTGGTGGGCGCGCCGGACGCGCCTCCCTACCACGCCGCCAAGGGTGGCGTCCGCCTGATGAGCAAGACCGACGCGCTCCTCTACGCCGCCGACAACATTCGCGTGAACTCGGTCCACCCGGGGTTCATCTGGACGCCGATGGTCGAGCACTTCCTCGCCGAGCAAGGCGACCTCGACGCAGGGCGAAAGGCCCTCGACGAGCTCCATCCGCTCGGCCACGTGGGACAGCCCGAGGACATCGCCTACGGGATCCTCTACCTCGCGTCCGACGAGTCGAAGTTCGTCACGGGAAGCGAGCTCGTCATCGACGGCGGCTACACGGCTCGCTGAGTCACGCTTCACGGAGTGCGCTGCGAGCGGGCAGACGATTCGACGGGTGGGGCGCAACCGGTCGTGTCCCGGCTGCGACGCCCTCACCCGCTGGTCGGGACCTGCGCAGTGGTCGGCGGGGACACAGACGACGGTGTCGGTGTCGGTCTCGGTGTCGGAGGTGGGACCCCCGTCGTGGTCGTGGTCGGCGAGCCCTTGGGCGCGACACCGGGAGGAAGAGCGCTACAGCCCGCGCACGCCGGGCGCGTCGCGAAGTACGCGGGGATCGTCGGTGAGTCCGTGGGCGGGTTGGTCGGGAGAAGGACCGGCGGCCGCGGCTCCTGGTGGAAGTTGAAGTCCTGCACGAGGTTGCCCAGCACCTGTTCGTTCTCACGGACGTCGGGCCGGGGATCGGGGCGGCCGTCGGTCTTCGGGTCGAGGCGGGCTCCGCCGAGGAAGTCGTCCTCGACGAACTTCAGGTACGCGTCACTCGAGAGCGTCTGGTGGTCGACGTACCCGGGCCTGGCATGGGGCGAGATCACGATGCTCGGCACGCGCAGGCCGTAGCCGTTGGCGTCGACTTGGGGCGGCACCACGCCTGTGTAGAAGCCGCCCCAGTCGTCCCAGGACAAGAAGATGGCCGTCGAGTCCCACTCGGGACTCTCCATCGCTGCGTTCACGAGGGCGGTCACGTAGGCCTGGCCCTGGTGGACGCTGGCGGGCGGGTGCTCGCTGTCGGCCTGTGAGGGGGTGATCCACGACACCGAGGGGAGGGTGCCCTCCCGAGCGGCACGGAGGTAGGCGTCCACGGGTTGGATGTCGGCGAGCTGGTGGTCCTGGCGGACGTCGTCGAAGAGCGCCAACGGGTTCCAGATCCCCGGCGTACGGTACGACTGGCGCACCGGCGTGCACCTCTCGGCCGAGTCGTTGGCACAGTCGGGTTGCGAGCCCGACTGGACGAAGTACCGCCATGACACGTGATGGCGGGCGAGCAACCAGGTGAGGTCGGTCCAGGCCAGGTCGATCGAGGTCTTGCCGGCGGTGAGCTCGCGGTCCACCGCCTGGTTGAACCCGCGCGCGTTGGCCGGGCCCTTGATCGCTGTCGTGCAGCTCATCGGCGATGCGTCGGTGCATTGGGCGGACCAGTCGGACACCAGGGAGAGGTGCGCGGGCAGCGACCACGAGCTCACCCCTTCGAACATGTGGTCGTCGAGCACGAAATCCCTCGCGTACGTCCAGTAGTTGGGGATCTCGGCGGCCGTGTGGTAGCCCATGACGTCGGGCTGCTCCTGGTTGAGCGCCGAGCACGTGGGGTCATCGGGGTTCTTGCAGGTCCGACGGGCGGCCTCCTCCTGGGCGACGAACCCGTTCGTGTTCCCGCCGTTGATCTCTCCCACGGCCTGGGGATGGCCGTCCGGACCCCCGCCGTTCACGTCCTGTTCGTCGTGGTACGGCCGGTCGCAGCCTCCGGTGTTGGGGTTCGGCACGCACACCGACGGCACGCCGCTGTGCTCGTCGATGCCGTCTGCGCCGGGGAACGTCCCGAAGTACGAGTCGAACGACCGGTTCTCCTGCATGATGATGATCACGTGCTGGATCTCGTGGATCCCCGGCGCCACCACGTAGGTCCCGATGGGCCCACCCGGGGCCCACCCGGGGCCCACCCGGGGCCAGCTCGATGCCGGCTTGGCCGGCTTGGCGGGCTTGGCGGGCTTGGCCGCCCCGCTGGGGAGCTGCGGCGGCGCTGCCGGAGAGTGCGCCGGTCGCGACGAGGAGGACGGCGGCGAGACACGCGGCTGCGGAACTCCTAGGGCTGGCGGAACGTAGTCGCGCGGAGAACGTTCGAGCCTTCGGCGGCTCAGCGTACGCCGTTACGCCCAATTGTGGCACGCGGTATGAAAAACCCTCGGGTCGTCCCCAGCCGCCTCGGCCTCGACGAGATCCCTGGGGACGACGGGAAAGTGTCACGACGAGGTCGACGGCCGCTCGACTCGAGCACGGCGAGCAACGCGGAGCAGTCAAACTGCTCGAGATCCATCGGGTGATCTCCTTGGGTGCGTTCGGCGAGGAACACACCAAGGATCGCCCGGTGACCCACCTTTGGCGGACCTGCCGGTCAGCTCGTATCCGGCAAAAGGACGTTTCCGGCACCTCCACTGCGATTCACACTGGCTAAGGTGATCGGATGGACGGCGTCACGTTGCGGGAGATCCAGCGCCCCCTCAAGGACCGATACCGTGCCGATCCCGCGAAGGCGCTCGTCACGCTTCGGGCTGAGGGCTCCCTCGCCAGCTCCGAGGTGGCTTGTTCGGTGGCGACGGGTCGGGCACTCGTCGAAGCGGGCCTCCACCCGGCCACCGGTGGCGACGGAAACCTCGCCTGTTCCGGCGACATGCTCCTTCAGGCACTGGTGGCCTGCGCCGGGGTCACCTTGCGCTCGATCGCCACCGCCCGGGGCCTCGACGTGAGCGGGACGGTCAGGGCGGAAGGAGATCTTGACTTTCGTGGGACGCTCGGGGTGGATCCCGAGGCGCCCGTCGGGTTTCGCTCGATCCGCCTCATCCTCGAGCTGGATTCGACGGCGACCGAGGAGCAGCTTGACGAGCTGATCGCCACGACCGAGCGGTATTGCGTCGTCTATCAGACGCTGCGCTCGTCACCGCAGACGTCGGCGGTCATCACACGGACTGGCGGCGCAGACGGGCGGCCGAGCGACCATCGGTAGCGTCGACCGTCTTGTGGGCGCCGAGAACCCAACCGCCCGGCTTGGGCGGCATCCGGATCCAAGGCGTGGGTCCCCCAGGCGATCGCTTCTTCGCAGACTGCGCTCTGTCCGCGGCATCTCAGCGCCGCGACCACCACGCGTGAGATGACCCCGAAGGGCGTGCCGTCATCGGACCGCCGCCCAATCCACCGACGGACTCGAGACCGCCGCGGAACGTCCCAGCGGTGCATCCCACCCCTGGGCAGGACGTCCCGAGCTATGCCGTTCTCGGCCTGAATCCCGAGCAGAGGAGGGTCACATCCATGAAGCGACCGTCGATGACTTCGGCGTACACCTGCTGCTGAACCATGAAGTCCGTGTCAAGCTCCGTGCCGTCGAGCCGGTAGGAGATGTGCAGCCGATCTGCCACGCGATCGACCGACTGGTCGATGAGCATCAGCGGATCGGCGTCAACGAACCAGCTTGCGATCAACTCGCCCGCGGCATTGGCCCCTCTTCGCTCGGTGGGACCAGGTGGGATCAATGCCCGTAGCCTCCCGTCCGGGGCGAAGCACTCGGCGACCGCCAGCGCGTCCGCACTGAGGACGCCGTCGATCCATGCCGTAGCCAGTTCGCGACCGTCGTCCACGTACTCAGTATGGAACGCAATGGCAAGCCGCAACCAGCGAAACGGCGGCGCCGAGCTCACTGACGTTCAGCTACCGCACGACTTCGACCGGGGCTATGACGCCTCCAACGTCCGCGCCCTCTTGTGGAGCGCCGAGCTCACCGACGACCGCAGCGCCTGACGGCGCACGACAACCTTGTCGAAGAAGAAGAAGCCCCGCTCGGCGCGGGCTGCGATGGCTGGTCCAGCGGACCAGTGCCTGGATGGACTGCGGCGAGAAAGGCTGTGGGGCTACCTGCGCATGGCGATCCCGACCGAGCGGACCTTCTCGACGGCGCGCTCGAGGACCAGGATCACCTGGGCGGCCGCGCAAGGCCGGCTCATTGCCAACCTTTGACAATGCCCCTTCCGGGGTCGCAGGCCGCTCGATCGAGGCTCAGACGGGTGGATGACTCGGTGTGGGCAGGAAGAAGAGTGTGCTCTCGTTCCAGGATGTGCCGTAGGCCGAATACGTAGCCTCATTTGTGGCGCCGAGGAAGAAGTACACGTCGCTCGGTGTGAACGCGGTGACGTAGAACCCGGAGCCTGTGCCCCGGCCCGAGGTGTGGATGTGGCCGATGTATGTCGAGCTCTCGCAGAAGTTCTCGTACGACGACCCCCTGAACAGGTACAGCGGGTATGTCGTGTTGGGAATCGCATGGCTGAAGCTCACGAAGATCAGCATGTAGTT
Source organism: Acidimicrobiales bacterium (assembly GCA_035533095.1). Taxonomy (NCBI): domain Bacteria; kingdom Bacillati; phylum Actinomycetota; class Acidimicrobiia; order Acidimicrobiales; species Acidimicrobiales bacterium. The sequence goes on from DATLUM010000013.1 coordinate 6,825, forward strand.
CCCGAGACGGAAGAACGTCGTCTTTCCGACGATGTGCCCCGTCGAGTAGTAGGTGCAGTCGTCGCCGACGTGGATCGACGAAGACGCAATGGAGGGCGGACGTCCACCGGTGGCGCCGGCCGGGGCAACCCCGATGCCGATCACCGCACAGGCAAGCGCGCCCGATAGCAGACCGACTCGCACCAAACGACCAACGGCCCTCGTCATCTTCCCCTCCTTCTCGGGGATGAGCTCCCCTCCCGCCTGTACGGCCGCCTCCCGACAGGGGTCGGACCACCCTGCGCCGCGAGGGGCTCGACCGCACAAGTTAGCAGGTCACGGCTGGACGGCCGGTGGTCCCGCATTCCCTTTCCTCCGACCGTGAGAACACCGAGGCCGGGTCGGCCCCGCAGCTTCTCCCGAGATTGCGACGCGTGGGCCTCCGAGATGGCGACGCGCGATCCAGCTTGGGGTGGGAGCGCTCGCCTAGCCCCAATACCGTTCAGTTAGGGGCCAGGGATGCCCAGAGTGGCGAACCGTGACGGCCCGGTCGGCTGCGGCCATTGTCGGTGCCGGGCGCGTTTGACGTGCCACTTGACGTACTTGCGCTTGACGACTCTCGGGTTGCTGCGGAGTCGTCGTGCGGGGTTGAGCCGTTGCACGAGGAGCGCGATGGCGTGTCGCCAGCTGTGCTCAGTGCCTTGAGGGGGAAAAATCGCGCGCCGCTGGAATGGAGCGGCGTGCGATGCGGAGGGCGGCGACGAAGCTGACCCGGTCGGGGTCGACTCCGGCGTCGTCTGCGGCCTCCCACATCAAGGTGCGGATCGCGTAGTGACAGCACAGGTGGCCCCAGATCTCTTGGAGCACGAGTTCGGGCGACTTCGAGCGCAGCACGGTGCGCGTCCCGCGCTGGTGCGTCTTGAGCTCGTCGAAGGCCGACTCAATCTCCCAGCGCTGTGCATAGGCGCAGGCGAGCTCGGTGGCCGAGACGTCGTTCGGATCGAGGATCGTGGTGAAGAGCCGGTAGGTCTCGTCGTTGTGGCGACCGTCGTCGATCGTGTACTCGATGACCCGGATGACGAGCGGCTCTGCCTTGCGGCCTGCGTTGCCCGATGGGCGTAGCTCGGCGAGATACGACCCGTCGGGCAACGATTCGATCGGGCGTGGCTTCATGACGCTGTTGGCCCGCCACAACAGGTCGGCACCCTTTGCCGCAGCCTTGGAGAACAGTGGGAACCCGCAGAACCCGCGATCGGCCAAGACCAGCATCCCTGGCTCGAGCCGCTCGATCAGCCCAGCGGCGAGCGTGTTCTCCGCCGTCGTATAGGGCCCGACTGCGGCGTCGAAGATGGCGTGGGTCCCGCACTCGGCGACGGCCACCACCCGGGCCTGGGGGAAGGCGGCCTGCTCGCCCTTGTTCACGCCCGGACGCCCGAAGAACGAGGCGTTCTCGGCCGTGTCGGCCACGTCCAGGCACGTCCCGTCGATGGCGACCATGCGACGCCCGCCGAGGAACACACCCGCCGTGCCCTCTCCTCCGAGGGGCTTTGCGACCTTTGTGAACAACGCGGCGAGTGGCTCGGGGCCGAGGCGTGCTCGTGCCTGGAAGATGGCGGACTTCGAGGGCAACGTGGGGACTTCGTCGCCCGAGCTCCACGCAAGTCCGTCGGTCAACAAGGCGAGCACGTCTTCGTAGGAACCTTCTGCGTGCAGCGCCATGCCGATCGAGAAGTACGCCATCGCCCGTGCGGGCAGTGAGCGGTTCCGCCGCTCGGTGCGCTGACAGCTCGCCACGACCTCGTCGACGAGCGCTGGCGGGAAAGTGTGCGTCAGGACCCCCACCGAGACCAAGTCGGAGAGCCGGCGGTCCGACACAGGCTTCCTCCAACCGGGCCGGGGCACACGGTCAGACTACACCCCTGTAACCTTAACTGAACGGTATTGCGCCTAGCCCAGGATCTTCTTGGCGATCACCACGCGCTGGATCTGGTTCGTGCCCTCGTAGATCTGGGTGATCTTGGCGTCGCGCATGTACCGCTCGGCGGGGAAGTCCTTCGTGTAGCCGTAGCCGCCGAGCAACTGGACCGCGTCGGTCGTGACCGACATCGCCGTGTCCGAGGCGAAGCACTTCGCCATC
>DATLUM010000014.1 GCA_035533095.1 Acidimicrobiales bacterium
AGCTGGATCACGGTGCAGCCCAACACCGTCGTCATCCCGCCGCATGGTCAGGTGACGGCCACTGTCACCATCGCCGTCCCAGCGAACGCCTCCTCCGGTGAGAGGTACGGCGTCGTCTGGGCTCAGCCACCCGCCAGCACAGGCAGCGGCGGGATATCGGTGGTCAACCGCGTCGGCATCCGCGTCTACCTCTCCGTTGGGAGCGGGCCCGCGCCACCCATCGACTTCACCATCAACTCCCTGACTGCGGCCCGGAATGCCTCAGGGATCCCGTACGTGACCGCGTCGGTCCACAACACGGGTGGCCGCGCGCTTGACCTCACCGGCTCGCTCGTCTTGAACAACGGCCCGGGAGGCACGCGAGCGGGACCGTTCCCCGCGAAGCTGGGGACGACGCTCGGCATCGGCCAGACCGAGCCGGTGACGGTCCTCCTCGATCGCAACATTCCGAGCGGCCCGTGGGCCGCGGTGATAACTCTCACTTCGGACCAGGTCACCCGCCAGGCAACCGCCACGATCTCCTTTCCGACCGCTGCCGGGGAGACCTCCGCGGCGGTGACGGCCGTCGCCGTCCATCGTCGGAGTGGCAGCTTCCTGCTCGTAACGGTGATCGCCGTGATCGTTCTGGTCGCGGTGGCGCTGCTGTTGTTCCTCCTGTGGCGCCGGCGCAGGGAGGACGAGGACGACGAGGCGGGCGAGAAGCTCGTCGGGGCCGGTCACGCGTAGGCGGGTCGTCTTTCCCCCTGGATGACCCCGAGCGCGCCAGGGAGCGGGTTCGCTCAGGCGCTCTGCCTCTCGTCCGCGGTGATCATCCCGTCGTGGACCTCGACGAGCCGGTCGAAGTCGACCGTTTCGAGCAACCAGCGGTCGTGGGTGACCAGCAGGAGCGTCCCGGTGTAGGAGTCGAGAGCTTCCTCGATCTGCTCGATCGCCGGCAGGTCCAGGTGGTTGGTCGGCTCGTCGAGCACCAGGCAGTTGGTGCCCAGCACCATCAGCTCTGCGAGCTTTGCCCGGGTGCGCTCACCCGGGGAGAGACCCCCGACCGGCCGGCCAACGTGTCCCGCGCCCAGACCGAACTTGGCGAGCGTCGACCGCGCCTCTTCAACATCTACCCGCGTGGCAGCCACGAACGCGTCCACGAGGCCCAACGACGGATCGGCACGCCGCCGGCGCTGATCCAGCTCACCGAAGCGAACCGACGGCCCAACCCAACGATCGCCCGCCGCCAGCGGTACCTGCCCGAGTATCGCCGCCAGAAGGGTGGACTTGCCGCCGCCGTTCGGCCCGGTGATGACCAGCCGCTCGGCCCATCCAATCTCGAGGTCGACCGGGCCGAGCTGCCAGTCCCCGCGCCGTACGACCGCGCCAGAGAGGGTGGCTACGCGGTCGCCGCTCCGCTGTGAGTGGGATAGGTCGAGCTGGAGCTGCCAGCCCTCCCACGGTTTCTCCAGCTCGCCCAGTCGCTCGAGCGCGCGTTCGGAGATTCGCACCTTGGACGCCTGCTTCTCGGTGCGGTTGACGAAGAACCCGCGCTGCGCCTTGTCGCGGTCCTTCGGTTTCTTGGCGGCGCGGCGCACACCTTCCTCCGACCACGACCGCTGGGCCCTGACCCGAGCCCGGAGGCGGTCGCGTTCCGCCTTCCACTCGCCGTAAGCGGCGGTGGCCTGGGAGTGGGCGAGGGCCCGTCGTTCGACGAACTCGCTCCACCCGCCGGCGTACTCGCTGGCGCGGTGTGTGTGCTCCTCCAACTCCATTACCCGCGTCGCCACCCGATCCAGGAAGGCCCGGTCGTGCGACACCGCGACCACCGCCCCATCGAAGCGATCGACCGCACCTTCGAGGAGAGCGAGGCCGGCGAAGTCGAGGTCGTTGGTCGGCTCGTCCAAAAGCAGGACGTCCGCTCTGGTGAGCAGCACGGCCGCCAGCCGGGCCCGGGCCGCCTGGCCACCAGAGAGCTCGGCGACCGGGACGTCCGCCTTGTCCGGGGGCAAGCCGACGTCTTTGGCCACCTCGGCCGCCCGAACCGCGAAACCGTCCCCACCTACCGACAGAAAGACCTCGAGAGCCGCGGTGTAGTCGTCGATCATCGCCGGGTCCGCGGCAAGCAGTTCCGTCAACCGGTCGAGCTCGGCCTCGGCATCGGCCACACCGGTGCGGCGCGCAAGGTAGTCCATGAGCTTCTCGTCCGGTAGCGCGTCGGTCTCCTGGGGAAGGAGCGCGATCCGAAGCGACGCCGGCGCTCTTTCTACTCTGCCCTCGTCGGGGACCTGCATGCCGGCGAGCACGCGGAGAAGGGTGCTCTTGCCGATGCCGTTTGGCCCGACGATCCCCAGGCGCGACCCTCTGTCGACCGACAACGTCACGGAGTCGAGGACGGTCCGGTTCGCCCGGGTCACGGTCACCTGTCGAGCTGACAGCACAGCTTGGCAAGGCTAGGGGTTCGCCAGACGTGTCCCGAGCCGGTGCCGAAGTGGTCGGGCTGCTGGCCTGGCTGCTGGTCTGTCCGTTTCAGGCAGGTTCGACCCGTAGGGGGTCAATTCCTGCGCATCGACGGAGTTTGGCTTCGCCGCCGCCGTCCCGCGTTCGATACGCGACCTCGGTTGTCCGGTTGGGCTGGACGACTTCGGCACCGGGTAGTCCGTGACTGCAAGGGTTCCTTTTCGGCCAGCCCGTCCAGGTCTGATCCCTGAGAACGACCTCTGGGGTCGAGCGCTTGCACCCCGGCTCAACTCGCCTGGGCAATGTGCCGACAATTGGTGCATGGGGGCAACAGGCGATCCAGATGAGGAGCGCGACTCTTCGAACCTGACGGTCGCCTTGATCACCGGGTACGTACGGGACCGTGGCGGTGACGCCGCGGTCGAGCGGATGCTCGCCATTGCCGGCGAGACCCGCCCGATGGCGGAGCTCCTCGACGAGGGCCGCTGGAGCTCCTATGGCCAGAAGATCCGTCTGTTCGAGGCGGCGATCGCCGTCCTCGGCGACCCGGAGACACCCCGGCTGATCGGCGCGGCGGTCCTCGAGCGGCAGACCGGTACGGCCATCCGTCTCATGCTCCGGGCGTTGGGCTCGCCGGCGTCGGTGTGCCGGAGCGTGGCCAAGGCGTCAGCCAAGTTCTCCACCAACTACACGTGCCAGGCACTGTCGGTCGGCCGCGAGGGCGCGGTGATATCCAACCGCCTGCACGATGGGTACGAGCCGAACATCGTCGACTGCAAGTACACCATCGGCCTTCTCTCGCAGATCCCGGCCTTGTTCGGGCTCGGTCCCGCCCTGGTCGTACACGAGGAATGCCAGGTACGAGGTGCCCCGGCTTGCATCTACAGGCTCAAGTGGCGCGCTCGATTCCGCCTGCCCTGGGCTCGGCGCCGGGCCAAGCTCGCCTATCTGGAGGAGGAGCTGCGCCTGCTGAGCGGGCGTCACGAGGAGCTGCAGTCGACGATCGTAGATCTGGTGTCGCCTGCCGATGTCGACACCGTTCTTCGCCGCATCACCCGGCGCGCCGCCGACGCGGTGCGAGCCCAGCGCTTTCTCCTCGCCCTCAGTGACGACGCTGAGGGTGTCTCTGTCCACCACGAGGGGATGTCGACCGAAGACGCTCTTCGGTTGGCCTCCGAGGTGCTGGTCGACACGCCCGACGACTGCGGCGGCTCGAGGCTGATCGTCGATGTGGCGTCGTCCCGACACTTCTACGGGCGGTTGGTCGCGGTCTACGACTTGGAGCACACCTTCTTTCCCGAGGAGCGGCGGCTCTTCGCCTCGTACGCCCGCCAGGCCGCGGTGGCCCTTGACGCGGCCACGGCGCTGGAGGAGGCCCGCCGCCGGGGTGAGACTGCGAGCAAGCTGCTCGAGCTGTCTGGCCAGCTGGCCCAGGCGACCTCGACCGACGAGGTCGCCCAACGACTCGCCGACGCGGTGCCAACGGTCATCGGCGCCCACCGGGCCACCGTCCTCCTATGGGATGCCGAGAACGAGGTGCTTCGCGTCCGTGCCCGCGCCTCACTCGACGATCTCAACCCTCCCGTTCTGCCAAAGGACACCATCTCGGCGACCGACACACCGGTGCTGGGCGAGATGTTCCGGACCCGACAGCCCCAGCACATCCATCGCAACACCACCGACCCGTACCTGCAGCAGCGCATGGCGGCAATCGACCTCGAGGAGATCCTCGCCGTTCCCATCCAGAGCGGGAGTGAGATGTTGGGCGCCATCGCGGCCATGCGGGGTGCCGACTCGCCACCGTTGGTCGACGAGCAGGCCCTGGCCGACCGTCTGACAGGCCTGGCCGACCAAGCCGCGCTTGCTTTCGAGAAAGTTCGGCTGCTCGAGCAGGAGCGCGAGGCGGTGCGCCGGCTTCAGCGCGACGAGCAACGCATCAAGCAGCTCGCCTATCACGACGCCCTCACCGAACTACCCAACGGACGGCACTTCTCTGAAGCGCTCGAGACCTGCCTGGCCCAGGCAGAGACTGAGGGACGCCAGCTGGCGCTGCTCTTCTGCGACCTCGACCGCTTCAAGAACGTCAACGACAGCATGGGCCACGACAAAGGCGACGAGCTTCTGAAGGTGGCGGCGGCACGGCTGCGGGCGTGCATCCGCGACACCGACACCCTGGCGCGCCTCGGAGGTGACGAGTTCACCTTGCTTCTCAACGGCGTCACCGGGCCGGAGGATGCCGCGGCCATTGCGGAGCGCGTTGTTAGGGCGTTCCGGGATCCGATCAATCTTGACGGGCAGGAGCTGTTCCTGTCGGCCAGTGTCGGCGTGGCGCTCTATCCCGACGACGGACAGGATGCTCGGACGCTGTTGAAGAACGCAGACACCGCCATGTACGGGGCCAAGCTGGCAGGGCGGAACAACCAGCTCCGCTACGCCCCGGCCATGAACGCCCGGGCTCGGCAGCTTCTCGAGCTCGAGGCCGACCTTCACGAGGCGGTGCGGAGCGGCCAGCTCGTTGTCCACTACCAGCCGCAGGTGGCCGCGGCCACCGGCGAGGTCGTGGCCGTGGAGGCCCTTGTGCGCTGGAATCATCCGCGGCGGGGGCTGGTTGCGCCAGGTGAGTTCATTGCCTTAGCGGAGGAGCGGGGCTTGATCGGAGCCGTGGACGCCTGCGTGCTCTTCGAGGCGGCTGCGCAGTGCAAGCGCTGGACGGACGCCGGGCTCCCACCCGTTCGGGTCGGGGTCAACCTTTCGGCACACCAGTTCCGGGGCACCGATCTGGTTGACCTGGTGACCAGGGTGCTGCACGATACTGGGGTGCGTCCCGAGCTGGTCGAGCTGGAACTCACCGAGACCGCAGCCATGCAGGAGCCGGACCGCGTCGCAGACCTCCTGGCCCAGCTGCGCCAACTCGGCGTGGGTCTGGCCTTGGACGACTTTGGCACCGGGTACTCGAGTTGGACGCACCTGAAGCACTTCCCGGTGGGCCAGCTCAAGATCGACCGGTCGTTCGTCTCGGGGTTGCCGGAGGACCGCTACGACGTGGCAATCGCCTCCGCCACGATCGAGATGGCGCACCTTATGGGGTTGGGCGTGACGGCCGAGGGTGTGGAGACCAGCGCCCAGGCTGAGTTCCTGATCGCTCACGGCTGCGATCTCCTGCAGGGGTTCCTCTACAGCGAGCCCAGATCGAGCGATGAGATCACCGAGCTTCTGCGGGAAAAGACGGTCGTTGGCGCGCGCAACGCCGCGCTGTCTTCTTAGATCAAGCTTCGGCTCTGACGAGGAAGATCGACCGGCTGAAAGCGACCTCACCATCTTGCAGGCGGGATCTCATCGCCTCGTCGATCGCTGCACGGACCTGCTCGACCGTCTCGCTGCCGGCACCGTCGAGCATCCTCTGAACCGCGCCGACCCGCAACGCCGAGTCGCTCCACGGCGGGATTCGATCTTCGGGCACGCTCATCTGGTCGGAGTGGTCGCTGATGTCGATGTCGTGGAAGCCGGCCGACTCGAGGATCTTTCGTGTGCGATCCGCGTCGGATAGCGAGAACGGCCCGGGAGCGTCTGGCCCGGGCATTTCGGGCATGGTCCCGAGCACCGAGACTGCGGCCATGGCGGGCACGAGCATCCACTCGTTGGACGTCACTGCCTGCCAGCACGCGAAGGACATCACGGCTCCGGGCTTCAGCGCATCGTGGACGTTGGTGAACGCGGCAACCGGATCGGCGTAGAACATCACCCCGAAGCGGGAGAACGCGCCGTCGAATCGGGCTCGCCCGACGTCGCTGCTCTGGACGTCGCCATGCCGGAACTCGACGTTGTCGACACCCGCATCGCCGGAGTGCTCGCGGGCCCGCTCGAGGAAGGCGGCGGTGATGTCGACGCCGACGGCACGCCCGCCGGGGGCCACCCGGCGCGCCAGCTCGACCGTGGTCTGGCCCGTCCCGCAACCGAGGTCGATAAGGAGCTGACCCGGCCGCGGGTCGAGGCGATCCATGGCCATGCGTCCGGCCGGCCCGATCACCTGCTCGTGGTGGGACTCGAGCGACATCCACGACGAGGCACGGGAGGCCCAGTACTCGGCCTGTTCGGTGTTGGCGAATGACATGGACCGGACGTTATCTGCAGGAGCTATCTTTCGCCGAGAGAGTTGGAACCGGTTCACAGCGGGAGGGGGCCCATTGACACCACTACGCAAGCTTCCCGAACCGGTCCAACGGGTCGTCACGACAAGCCTCTTCGCCGAATTTGCCACTCTGACCTGTTCCGGCGTCCCGATCGACACGCCCATCTACTGCTTTCCCAGCGATGATCTCGCAACCATCGATCTGGCCACCGGGCTTGCCTATCCCGCCAAGGCCGAAAGGGCACGACGCGATCCGCGTGTCGGTCTTCTCATGGAGGGACCTGACGGCGGCCCAGTCGTGGCCATCGCCGGCCGTGCAGCGGTGCGAGACGCGGATCTTCAATCGAACGCCGTCCGCTATCTGGCCGAGACCGGCTTAATGCCTCCCAACGGCGACCCGTGGGACGTGGCCCGACACGCTGTCTGGTACTGGACCCGCATCATCGTGAGCGTCACGCCGGCGAAGATCCTCTGGTGGGACAGCGTGTCCGAGATGGATGGTCCACCCCAACGGTGGGAAGCCGGTCCGGATGCTGTCTACCCGGACTCCGATCCGGCGCCCTCCGGGCGTGTGAGCTCCCCGGCCAGCTGGCCGCTTCATCCGTGGAGAGAGCTCGCCTCCGCCGCGATGGTGCGCCGTGATCCCGCCCACGTGACGCTTTGCGACGGAGACGGGTATCCGATGCCCTTCCGGGCCTCGACGGTCGAGATGCGCGACGACGGCTTCGAGCTGACCTTCCCATCCGGGTTGCCGTGGGCGGGCGGGGGAAAGAGCTCGTTGACCTTCCGGGGTTTGGAGACCTTCCTCGGCCGGGCCAGCATCGACGGGAAGAACGTGCACTTCGCCGTGGAACGCGCCCTACCCCAACACCCCATGATGGTCGACCCGCGCGAGATCACGGGTCCCGGCCCTGCGACCAAGGATCAGCTCATGCGGCGCCTCCGGGAGGAGACAGCGCGCCGCAATCAGGTGATCCCGACGATCCCCGAGGAGCAGCCCGCTCTCACTTCACTGGCCAAGCTGCGCGCCGCTCAGCTCGCCGGCGGTTGAAGCGGCTCAGGCTGCCAGTTCGACGGCGGCGGGCACCTCTACCGGCAGCTGCTCGTAGAGACGGCCGATCGCCGCTGCGAGGACGGAAGGAGCCGACTCGAAGAACCGGTTGGACCGCATCGAGTCGAGTGGACCGAGGTTGGTTATCGGGTGAATGGCGACTTCGCTCCGGCCTGCAGACCAGGGAGAAACGACCAGCTCGACCTTCACCGAGGGCAGTAGGGGAGAGGCCGTCCGGAGGGTCCCGCCGAAGCGGACCGCCCCGGCAAGACCGGTGCCGACGCGGTCGTGGACCCTGAGCCGGGCACGGCCGCCGGTCATCTCCATGCCGGGCAGCTTGTCAGCCGCCTGGGCGAGGTCGGCGAAACCGACGGGTACGACCTGCGAAACCACTGCCGAGTAGATCTTCATTTCAGCGTCTCCAGTTAGTGTCACTGAGTGCCATATTAGCAGCTAGTATCTGAAATGCAATCTGTGCCGATGTGACATTCGGTACACGAGATCTGAGTAGGATTGGACCATGGGGGATCTCTCGAGCGCGGCACTGCCGAGCCCGACAACTGCGAGCCCGACACTGCGGGAGCGCAACAAGGCCCGAGCACGAGCCGAGATCGCCGACGCTGCCCTGCGGCTCTTCCTGGACCGCGGGTTCGAGGGCGTCACCGTCGAGGAGATAGTGAGTGCCGCGGGGGTGTCCCGGCGCACCTTCTTCCGGTACTTCGAGACCAAGGAGGACGCCCTCCTCGCCGATTACCCCGAACTCAGCGCCCGGCTCACCGAGGCGCTCGAGTTCAGCGACCAGGACGACGCCGTGGCCGGGATCAGGGCCGGTCTGCACCGGATGGCGGACTGGTACATCGAGCGGTCCGAGGCCGTGCTCGCCCGTTCGAAGGTGATCCGAGAGACGTCGATGAACGTCGCGGCGCGCAACCTGGAGTTCCTCACCCAATGGGAGCGTGGCGTCGCCCATGCGGTCGCCAATCAACTCGGGATGGATGCGGGCGAACTCACTCCCCGGACCGCGGCGGCGGTCATCGTCGGCGCGTTCAGGGCGGCCCTCACCCAATGGGTTCGTTCATCCTGCCGGGATGACCTCCACACCTTGACCGATCAGGCGCTGGACCTCATCGACCAAGGGCTGCAGCCGGTCCTGTCGCGCTCCGGCAAGCGTCACTAAGCACGGCCACGACGAAGCGAGCGCCGCACACGATCTGGGCGGCCGTCAAGCTTCGTCCTTGGGAGGACGGCGGCGCCTAGATTCCTGCCGCTTGGCGCATCGCCTCGCCCCGGGCGAGCAGATCCTCGAGCGGCTGCTCCAGACCGGGGAACCCCGGCCCGGCCTGAGCCAGCTGGATCAGCACTCCTCCGGTCTGCCGGGGATGGAGGAAGGACTCTTTCCAGTTGGGCTGGTCCAGCATCGTCGCGAACGGTGTGAAACCAGCAGCCGTCACCACCTCCAGAGCCGCCGCCAGATCGGGCACCTTGAACGTCAGGTGATGAAGACCCCCCCGCGGTGAGCGTTCCAGGAAAGCCCCGACCGATGACGAGTCACGTTGAACCGGTTCGAGCAGCTCGATCCGCCCACCATGCGGATACTCCAGCTGTACGGCCAGGTGCCCGGCCCACGGGTTGATACCTCCAGCAACGACGGTCCCTCCGAGCAGGTCCCGGTACAGCGGCAGGGCCGGTCGGATCGACGGGACGGCGTGGGCAGCGTGGTCGAACACGGCGCCGACCGACTGCAAGATGATCGAGTCGTCGGTAGCGCTGTCCTGATGGGTGCTCACGAGTCGAAGAGGCTTCCAGGCACGAGCCGTGGCACGCAAAGCGGGTGCCTCGCGAACCTCTGCAAGCATGGGTTCGGAAAACGACCGGGAGGACAGAATGGAGATCAAGCCCAAGGCTGCCACCGTCAAGGGTCCGGCCGACTGGTTCACCGGCGACGTCTACCTCGACTCGCTCGTCCAAGCACAGGAGCCGTCGCGAGCCAACGTTGCCGCCGTGCACTTCACACCGGGCGCCCGGACCGCGTGGCACAGCCACGACGGCGGGCAGACCCTCTATGTCACCGAAGGCGAGGGCCGGGCGCAGTCACGAGGAGAACCCATAGTGGCAATCCGGCCAGGAGACGTCGTCCACACCCCGTCAGGTGAATGGCACTGGCACGGAGCGGCACCTGACCGTTTCATGACCCACCTGTCGATTACCGAGGGGCCGGCCACATGGGGCGACCACGTGAGCGACGCGGCGTATCGGGGAACCACCTAGGGATCGTGTTCGTCTGCCTTGACTTCCCGTGATCGCGGGTATCGCCGTCAGCAACGAGACCAGCGACAGCAGCGAGACACGCGTCACCACCTGCGCGTCACGGCCAGTCGAGCTCGCCGGGCGGGTCGGATGCGGTGAAGGCGTCCGGGCGGCAGGGTTGGTTGAGAAGCGTGTCGCACGCGGGGCGGCCGGCGGGGGGCCCGGCGGCGTAAACGGTTCCGACCACGATCTCCGAGGGGTGCTGCGCGTCGTGCAGGATGCTGTTGACGCCCGCGTCGGCGAGCGGTTCGAAGTTCCAACCGCCTGTCTGGCTGGGGGTGTCGATGATCAGCCGGATACGTGATCCGGCGCGGAACACGTAGTCGAAGGGGAACACTGCGAAGCGCATGAACGTCGGCTGCCCCGGCACGAGAGGCTGGACGTCGGACTGGAGGTCGGTCTGCACCGGCATCGTCGGTGTGCTCGCTCGAACGTCGAGCTTTCGCTGGGAGGCGCGCAGCCATCCGCGGGCGACGTAGACCTCCTGGCCGTCGGGGCGGACCTCGGTGATCGTGGCCTGCAGGTTGGTGTCGGTGGTTGTGGATCCGAGCCACAGGTCGACGCTGGCGGGGCCGAGCAGCTCGACGTCACGGGCGAGCTTGGGTGTCGTGTAGACGAGCGCCCCGTCGGGAGTCCCGGGCAGCTTCCACAACTCGTTGTGCTGGCCCGCGACGACGCCGTCCTCGGTGCCCGTCGACACGGTCGGGAAGGCGTAGCTGTCGGACGGTTCGGAGCCCTGCGGTGCGGCAGCTGTCAAAGCTTCGCCACTTCCGAGGTAGAGCTGATCGGTCTCGGTGGCCGGTGGCCACTTCGAGCTGGTGGTGACCCATGCCGAACGAGAGTCAGGACGAATCGGACATAGCGTCTTATTCGTCCCGGGTTGCCGGAAGACTGTCCAGACGCCGTTCGGCGGGCGTGGTCAGGCGGCGGGCGTGGTCAGGCGGCGGGTGTGGTCAGGCGGCGGGTGTGGTCAGGCGGCGGGCAGCCCGTCTGGACTGCACGGCAGGCTGGTGCCCGTTCTCGCCAACTGGCCGGCGGGACCTCCAGGCGACGAAGGCCCCGATCGCCGCTGCCAGGTAGGTGACGTACACGACGGCCTGGCCGATGGTGGGGCGGTCTGCGTAGCCGAAGAAGCTGTGGAAGATGTCGCCCAGAGCGCTGCTCTCGCTGAGGACATGGCTGGTGTTCCACATCGGGTGGGTCAAGATCGGGAGCCAGCCCAACTGCTGCAGGTTCTCGACCGCATCGACCAGGATGCCCGCGGCGAACACCATCAGCAGAGCGCCGACCACCGTGAAGAACGCCGCCACGTTGATCTTCTTGCCCAGCCGGTAGATGGCGAACGCGACGGCCAGCGACACGACCAGACCGCCGGCACCGCCCGCAAGAGCGCCGTGGGTACCGGTGGCGAACACGATCGCCAGCGTGAACACCATGGTTTCCAGGCCTTCGCGTCCCACGGCCTGGAAGGCCAGGACGCGCAGCCCCCAGCGGGCGCGACCGTCGAGGGCGGCACGGGTGCGCTCTTTGAGCTCAGTGGAGAGGCGGGGAGCGTGGTTGCGCATCCAGAAAGTCATGTACGTCAACACCGCGGCGGCGACGAGGTAGGTGACGGTCTCGAAGATGGTTTGGGTTCGCGACCCCGCGTAGGCCTTGATCGTCAGGTAGGCGGCGACCCCGCCCACTGAGACCAGGACCAGGGCGGCGGCGACCCCGGCGAACACGTCGCGGAAGTGGCCGCGCTGGCCGAGGCGGTCCAGGGAGGCCAGAAGGATGGCCACGACCATGGAGGCCTCGATCCCCTCTCGGAGGAAGATCACGAACGTCGCTGCCATCAGTTATTAGGTATACCTAAGAAATAAGGTTTAGTCAACCTCTACAGGAATATGAGGATCGCCTCAGGGCTCATCCTGCCTCAGCCGATCTGGCGGCTGACGCCCTCCCAGTACGGCGCACGTAGCTCGCGCTTGAGGAGCTTGCCGGACGGATTGCGCGGGAGGGCCGTGGCGTAATCGATCGACTTCGGGCACTTGTACCCGGCCAGGTACTCGTGGGCGAAAGAGATGAGGTCCTCCGCGCTTGGCGGGTTTGCAGGCTTGGTGGGTACGACCGCGGCCTTGACCGCCTCACCCCATTTGGTGTCCGGCACTCCGAAGATGGCCACGTCCGCGACGCCCGGGTGGCGCATCAGTACGTTCTCTACCTCTGCCGGGTAGACGTTCTCCCCGCCGGTGACGATCATGTCCTTCACGCGGTCGTGGAGGTAGACGAAGCCGTCCTCGTCCAGGTAGCCGGCGTCGCCGGTCCGCAACCATCCCTCTTCGTCGAGCACGGCCCGCGTGGCGTCGGGGTTGTTCCAGTAGCCCGCCATGTTCTGCCCGCTGCGAGTCCACAGCTCGCCCACTTGCCCGGCCGGCAGGTCGTGACCCTGGTTGTCAACGACGCGCATCTCGACCCAGGGGTAGGGCCGGCCGCACGACCTCAGCAGGCCGGGTCGGCCCACGGGCTCATGATCCTGTGGCTCGAGCTGGGTGATGGCTCCCGTGGTCTCGGTTAGGCCGTACACCTGCACGAAGTCGCAGCCCATCACCTCGAGCGCCTTCTCCAGCACCGGCGCCGAAATCGGGGAGGCGCCGTAGACGAGCTTGCGGAGCGAGCTGAAGTCCGCCTCCTCCACTCCGGGGGTCAGCAGCAGGAACTGGATCACCGACGGCACCATGAAGGCGTGGGTGATGTGCTCCTTGGAGATGACGTGGAGAATCTCTGCCGGCTCCACGTCCTTCAGGACCACCGTGCGGCACCCGAAGTAGAGGCCGGCGGTCGACCACCCCAGCCCGGCGATGTGGAACATCGGCATCAGGGCGAGGTTGACGGAGCGCCCGGGTTCGAACTCCCACGCCTCGTTGATGCGGGACCACGCCGTCATCAGGTTGGAGGTGGTGAGCATCACCCCTTTCGGCAAGCCGGTCGTGCCTGACGTGTAGAGCTGGAACGCCACGTCCTCCGGCGCCGCAACAGCGCCGGGATCCGATGGTTCGCAACTCGCCAGCCAGGTTTCGTAGCCTTCCCAGCGCGCGTGCTCGCCGATGGCGACGATGTCGGCCTTCTCGCCAATCTCCGATTCGATCGACTCCACGGCGGCGAAGAAGTCGCTACCAACGATCACCAGCTCGGTCTGAGCGTCGTCGAGTATCTGCAGAATCTCTGGCGGCGCGAGGCGCCAGTTGACGTTGACGACGACGGCATTCACCAGGGCGGCCCCGAACACCACCTCCAGGTTCTCGATGGAGTTGCGGTCGATCACCGCGACACGATCGTGGGCCCTCACGCCTTTGCTGGCGAGGGCGCCGGCGACCGCCTTGGCCCGTTCGTAGAACTCGGCGAAGGTCAAGGACTTCCCGGCGCACTGCACAGCCGTCTGTTCCGCGAGCTCTGCGCCGTGAACTCTCAGGATGTCCGCCAGGCACCGGATCTCTCGGGTGCTCACGTCAGTCATGGCGTGGAGCGTACGGCACCGCGTCGACCATGGGACCTCAAGGTGATGCCGGCAATCTCGACCCTGCTGGCTTCGGGCAGGCCTTGTGTACGGGAGTCTCGATTCGTTTGGGACGGATGCCATGTGCCCGGCGCGAGGATGGCCGCATGCTCGATCACATCGAAATCCAGTGCCACGACCTTCGCGCCAGCGCTGCGTTCTATGACGCGGTACTGGCTCCGCTTGGCGGTGAACGTGTCATGGTCTTCGACGAAGCCATTGGCTACGGGCTTCCTCCCCGGCCGGAGTTCTGGATCGGTCGCCAGCAGACAGGGAAAGGTTTCCGCGAGTCGCACATCGCCTTCACCGCTCCAGGTCGCGCCAAGGTCATGGCCTTCTTCGAAGCGGCTGTTGGCCTGGGAGCAGAAGTTCTGCATGAACCGAAGCTCTGGCCCGAGTACCACCCCAACTACTTCGGGGCGTTCGTGCGGGACCCTGACGGCAACAACGTCGAGGCTGTGTGCCACAACCCCGAGTGACGGAAAGCCCGGTGGTGGTGACTGCGCTGTATCGAGCGGAGGTCGGGCGGTAGCCCCCAAGCATGGTCAGCGTGGACCTTGGCCGTCGTCGACCCGGATGACGGCGCCGGTCACGAACTCGGACTCGCGGGCCACGAGGTACAGAAGAGTGCTGTCGAGCTGGGCCGGGTCGCCCATCCGCCGGCGCGGCCCGACCACGTCCGGCGAGAAACCGAGGCGAGCCATCATGCCGTCCATCATCTCCGAGGAAAAAGACCCAGGAGCGATGCAGTTGACGTTGATCCAGTACTTGGCCCACTCCGCAGAGAGCACCTCGGTCATCCTGATGACACCGGCTTTGGTAACCGAATAGAGCGCCGCCGCGCCACCGTCGTAGCTCAAGGCCCCGACGGAGGAAATGTTCACGATCCGTCCGGGTTCCTGGGCCTTCATGAGACGGCGGGCCACCTCGCAGGAGAGCAGCCATGGCCCGCGCAGGTTGGTGTCGATCACCCGGTCGACCAGCTCGAGCGGCATGCGGGTGGCGTATTGGGCGTCGGGTATCCCGGCGTTGTTGACGAGGATGTCGACCAGGCCCAGTTCGTCCTCGGCCCGCTGGACCGCCGCTGTGATGGAGGCGGCGTCGGTGACGTCCAGTTCGACTGCCACCGCCCTGCCTCCTCGTTGCTCGATCTCCGTGACGAGCTCCTCGAGCCTGGCGGTTCTCCGGGCGCAAGCAGCCACCGACGCTCCGGCGGCGGCGAGGGTCAGAGCGAAACGACGGCCCAGACCGGAGCTTGCCCCGGTCACGAGTGCCACTTGACCCGTCAAGGCGTGACCTGCGTACGGGATGGGGAAGGTGTGATCAGCCATGACCTCGACAACCCTAGGTAGGTTGTCTCATCGATGTATTCCGGGTCGTCATAACGTCTGATCTAGCGGAACAGGATGCCCGGCGGCAACGTCAGCAGAGCAGACGGGAAGGGAGCAACGATGAGCCGGGTAGCCATCTATCTGAACTTCATGGGGACCACCGAGGAAGCTTTCGGTTTCGCCCATGCGGAGCTGCCGATCCTGGCAGGACACGTGCTGATGGGCTCAGACATGGTCGAGTCCATGGGTCACCAGCTCACGGTCGGCTAGGCGCCGGCGGTGGCCCGAACATCGAGGAAGGACTTCGACCTCACGTCGGAGCGGTCTGGGTGACCTGCGCCCGCCGAGCGACCTGGAACTGGTCTCGGGTGAGACCATATGGAACGTGACGTTCTCCCAGCTCAAGAGGCGGATGTGGATAGCCCTCCTGGCCTTGGCGCTGGTACTGGGAGGAGGGACGTTCGGTTACTGGGTGGTCGGCCTGAGTCCTCTCGATGCCCTCTACCAGACCGTGACGACCGTGAGCACGGTCGGATTCCGCGAGCTTTTTCCTCGGACAGCTGGTCCAGAGGTGTTCACCATCATCTTGATCCTGATGGGGGTGGGGACCGTCCTCTACGCGTTCGGGGTGCTCCTCGAGGCTGTGATCGAAGGCGACGTGTTCGACATCTGGGGGAGGCACAAGATGGAGAAGAGAATCAGCCAACTCACCAACCACGTCATTGTCTGCGGATTCGGCAGGGTCGGTCGCTCCGTTGCCCGCCACCTCGCCGCCAGCGACGAGGACTTCGTCGTGATCGACCAGGACTCGCAGCGCCTCGATGGCACGGAGTACCTGACGATCGCCGGCGATGCCACAGACGACGAGGTTCTTCGGCAAGCGGGCATGGAGCGTGCCCGTGCTCTCGTGGCGGCCACCAGCACCGATACAACCAATGTGTACGTGGCATTGAGCGGACGGGCGTTGCGGCCCGACTTGTTCATCGTCGCCCGGGCCCGCGATGCCGAATCCGAACCCAAGCTGCTCCGGGCTGGCGCCAACCGGGTGATCAACCCGCAGGCGATCGGTGGCAATCGGGTCGCGGCCATGCTGACGCAGCCGCACGTGTCGGAGTTCCTCGACGTGGTCACCCACGGAGATGAGATCGAGTTCCGCCTGGTCGAGGTGGCCGTCGGTCAAGGTTCCTCGCTGGCAGGCCGCTCGCTTCGCGATGCGAAGCTGCGGGAGAACACAGGAGCGCTGGTCCTGGCCATACGAGGTGCGGACGGTCAGTTCCAGACCAATCCCGGTCCTGACACGCTGATATCGGATGGTGATGTGCTGATCGCCATCGGAACACAGGCCCAGCTCGAGTCGCTCGTCGCCTTGTCGCAGCAAGTCAACCCTCTGGCCGAGACCTGAGCCGTGTCAACACCGGGCCAATCGAGATCCTCTTTGTCAGGGCGAGACGATGAGCGCGAGCTGGCGGGAGTGGGCGACGAGCGTCCCGTCCGGCGTCCAAAGCTCGCCGTCCTCTTCAAGGAATCCTTCGGTTGCGACGGTCGTACGGAACCGCACGGCGACCCAATCGTCGGGCTGGAGGCTTTGCAGTGCACGGATGGATCGCAGGTGCACCGTGAGGTCGACGGTCGGGACGCCCATCCTTTCGTCCAGCCGGGCGAAGACCGCCGGATGCCAAGCGTCGGCAAGGGCGACGATCAGCGCCGGGTCGTACGGCCTCGGCTCTCTCAGCCGGATCCACCCTCCTGTCTCGGCCCGGCTGCCGGGGCCTTCCCACGGGGCCCCCGTGACGACCCTGTAGTGGTAGCGGTCGCGCATCGGAATGCCCACGTGCAGGTCCGCCGGCGTTCCCACTGCATCCGGGCGCGGATAGTTCGGGAAGGTGCGGTCAGCGAAGCTGGGAGTGTCCGTATTGAGGAGCGCGAACGCCGCATGGGCGGTGGCGAGGAGTCGCTCACCCTGGTGTAACCGGGCTGTAACGAAGTGGACCGTTCGGCCTGCTCGCTCGGTACGAACCGAGATCTCCGCGGGGCCTTCGCGGCCCGGAGCGAGGTAGTGAACGGTCAAGGAGCGAGGGTGCCGATCGGGATCGGCATCATGGGCTGCCAATGCTTGCATGAGGATTGCGGCGATGTAGCCACCGTTCGGTCCTCGTTCGATCCACCATCCGGGATCGATTCGGGCGGTGAAGTCACCTTCGCATTGGCGAACCACGGCCGTATCAAGATCGAATCGTGTCATCAACTTCGGCAGCGCTAGTCGATGACCAGTTGAGACAGCTGTTCCATGGAGCGCAGCCATCTGTCGAGGTCCGAACGCCACGGGGCGCACACGACATGCTGCACGCCGGCAGCCGCGAAACCTGCTCTTTCCTCCAGGATCTGGTCGGGGTCCATGCCCTGGGGGTCCCATCCGGTGCGCAGCCCGATGGTGTAGCTGTCGGGGTCCGGATGGTCGGCGCGCAGCCGCCGGATGGGCTCAACGATCGTGTCCGGCTTGAGGCCGATCAACTGAAAGCCGCTGCCGAAGCGACGTGCCCGCTCGAAGGCGGCGGGGCTCGATCCGCCTATCCAGATCTCGATCGCGTGGGCGGGCTTGGGTTGGACCTTGATGTCGCTGAAGTCGTAGAAGGTGCCGTGGTAGCTCGCCGGGTCGGTCCTCCAGCACAGTGAGAGGATCTCCAGGATCTCATCGGTGCGCTTGCCTCTGGTGTGGAAGTTCTGTCCGAGAGCCTCGAACTCGGCTTTGCTCCAACCGACTCCCACGGCGAGCTTCAACCGGCCATCGCTCAGCGCGTCGAGTGACGAGGTGGCGTTGGCCAGCCACAGCGGGTGGTACTGGGGCAGCACCAGGACACTCGTTGCCACACCGATGCTTGTTGTCGCCGCGGCCGCCCAGGTGAGGGTGAGCAGCGGATCGAACAGGTACGGCGAGGGGTAGTCCTGGCCAGCGGGGTGCACGGTGTGGTCGCTGACCCACACATCGGCAAATCCGAGCTCCTCGGCCGCCACGGCCGCATCGCGGATGGCGGCGGCACCCGCGGCACGCCCGTACTGGGGGAGGTGTATGCCAATCTTCACCTACTCAACATAGATGTAGTCGTTGTTAGGACACCGTGCGACGCTGAGAACGCGATATATACGGGCATAGGGCCGAAAGACTCCAGGTGGGACGCGGACCTCTCGGTATGGTGGGTGCTGCAGGAGAGGAGGGGCGGCTATGCGCCATTCCGAGTTGACCGAACCACAGCGAGCTCGCTTGATGGAGGTGCTGTCCGGCCTCAGTCCGGGGCACTTGTTCAGCGCAACTGAAGCCTTGACCGCGGCGCTGTCAGCGGGCATCGAGAATCATCTCGCGGACATCGACTCGGCGCTGTCGGACCTCGAGGACGATGGCCTGATCCAAGAGGTACAGAAGAACCCGCCCCGATGGCGGGTCGTCGAACCGGTCGCCTGACCCTTGCCGGTTACGGCGTCGAGATCGTCGACGTTTACCACGTCGAGCGGGACTTCCGGGAGGCCCGGCTCCAGCGGATCGCCCTGGTCAGTCAGGAGATGACCCTCGATTACGTCGCGCAGTAGGTGCTCAAGCTCCCGCGCAGCTACTGAGACGACGAGCAGCGCCGGCCGGAGCGGTCAGGCCACGTTTCCGGCAGCAGCTTCCTGGCTGATCCGTTCGCTAGTGGCGAGGGATTCGGCGTGCTCTTTGATGCCGTACATCATCTTGCGGGTCATGACGAAGCTCACGAATCCCATCGGGGACATGAGCCACTGGCTGAGCCGCCGGCCGAAGGCGACTCGCTCGCGCACCACCAGCCGCGTCTTGCCGTCGGGCGCCGGGCGTACCGCGAACGTCCAGAGGAACTCCCACCGCAACCCCTCCGTGCGCCGGACGGGCCGGTCGCGTAGAAGGTCGGCCACCGCTAGCGCCAGGACTTCCCCCGGCTGCAGCTCGACCACATACCACCCGCCGGTACGGGCTCGGTTGGCGTAGACCACGTCGCCGACCGCCAAGTCCTGCCATTCGGGCCGGATCTCCCTGGCGCTGTGGATCTCCAGCCCGAAACGGTTCTCCAACCAGTCGTAGCTGTAGAAGCCACCGCGGTCGGCACCCATCTGGACGATCCACGGCCAAACCTGTTGCGGCGAGGCGTCGATCGTGATGGCCCGTGTGACCTGGTGGGCCGGTTCGGCCAGCAGGTGATCTCCCTCCAGTATCTCGACCGTCTCGGACTCGGTGGCCCCCCAGTGCTCGTGCCAGGGTCGGACGGCTGCCTCGTACAGCACCACCGCCACGGGAAGTGCGGTACGGATCCTGCAGCGGGCTCTCATGGTGGCACCTCCTGGTGCGTTCAGTGTCCTGCTGAGTTCCAGTCTCCCTGGCCTGGCGGCCTGCGGCTAGGGCCGGAGGGCCTCTTCGACGCGGCGCGCCTCCGCCCGGGTCCTCCGCCTCTAGCCGGCTCGCCAGACTGGCGCCGAGCTGGCGCGTGAGGCTTCGTGCACAGCTGCGATCCGCCGTGCCTTCCGCGCACACCGGCCAGCTCCTGGTCAGCGCCGACAGCGTGGCTGCCGTCGTCTCGGCGTTCCGGGCGCTCCGCCAGGCGAGGTTCCCCCTCCGCCAGATGCGATTGGTCGACTACTGCGGCGGTGACGACGAGACGTCGATGGCAGCCGACAACACCTCGGCCTTCGAGCGGATCCCCTCCAGCGCCTCGAGCACCGGCCGAGGGTCGAGCCCCTTGAGCTACCCCGGACGATGCTGTAAGACCCTCTCCCATGACCACAACTCACGGCAGCCAGGAGCGAGTTGACATCGCCGGCCAGCTCGCGAAGCAGCGCGGCTTTCTCCGCTACACCGTTCAGGGCCTCACCGACGAGCAGGCATCATCCCGCCCGACGCCGAGCGAGCTATGCCTCGCCGGGATCATCAAGCACGTGGCGCGGGTCGAGAAGCGTTGGACCGGCTTCATAGTCAACGGCTCCGCGGGGATGAACGTCATGAGCCCCGAGTCGATGCAGGAGCACGCCGCCAGCTTCCAGGTCCAGCCCGGCGAGACGCTCGCGGGCTTGCTCGACGCGTACGACGAAGTGGCCAGGGAGACGGACAAGCTTGTCTACGAGCTGGAGTCGCTCGACGTTTCGCAATCGTTGCCCGATGCGCCGTGGTTCGAGCCCGGTTCCAGATGGACGGCTCGGCAGGTGTTCCTCCACATCATCGGTGAGACGGCCCAGCACTCAGGTCACGCCGACATCATCCGCGAGGCGATAGACGGCGCGAAGACCATGGGTTGACGCAGGCGGAACCCAGCTAGCTCCGCCGGGACAGTTGCGCCAGCTCGTGCGGCCCGCTCGCCGGGTAACCGTCGGCGGCCTGGATCGCCTTGGACCAGCCGCCGACGATCGACACCAGCTCGTCGACATCGGCTACGAGGTTGTCGACTATCCGCCGGCACGCCCTGTCGGTAGCCGCCTCGACGGCCTCGCGTTCTGAGCGCCCTTCGGGCGTCAGGGCTGCGTCTTTTACCAGACCCCGGGATACCAGCCGCTCCTCGGCGACGTCGAGCTGCTCGCTGGTCCACGCCCGTGTCCTTATATACGTGCGTAGCGGGAGGCCCCAGTACAGCTCGGTGATCAGGCCGATCTCGGTGGCGTCGAAGCCGGCTGACGTCCAAGCGGCGATGTGCGAGTCGCCTCGGTACTCGCGCAGCCGGTCAGCCAGCCGCCAGGCGAGGCCGAGCGGATCGTCCGGAACGCCTAGAGCCAGCAGGCCTGCGTATAGCGGGCGGCCCTCGGGACGCAACCCGCCGACCGCGCGTTGCAGCAGCTCGACCGCCCGCCTGAGGCCTTCCGGTTCGTCGCCGAGAATCCGCCGTAGCTGCGCGAGCGCTCCCTCGGTCCGGGCGGCTTCGATGGTAGTCGCGTCGGTGAGGGTCCAACCGTGGCGCACCGCCGGCACGACCACATCGGGATTGAACACCCCGAACGCGGCTGCGACCACCTCCCCCGGCACCTGGCCGAGGATGGAACCGCGGCTGCAGAAGTAGGCGGGGCCGTCCGGGAGGCTGACCTCGCCGGCCTTGCCCGGGCTGGGGCCGAAGCCCAGTGCCTCGTACGAGGCATGGCACTCGGGCGAGAAGTACACCTGCGCCGAGAACGGCTCGATCGCCGTCGCCAGCGCCCGTGCGGGGTTGGTGGTCATGCCCCGGGAGACTATCCACAGACGGGAATAGTCCGCTGTAGCGAGCAGTTGCGCGTATGGCTGCGATGACCTCGACGACCACCGCTCCCGCGCGCCCCGTACCACACGCAACACGCCGCTTCCGTCTGACTCCGAGGCTGGCTTTCTGGTTCTCAGCCGCCGTGATCGGCGTAGTGTTCGCCGGCTCCGCAGTGGTGTCGCCGCTGTACCGCGTCTACCAGGAACGGTGGCACTTCTCGCCGATAAGCCTCACCGCAGTGTTCGCCGTGTACGCGATTGCGGTGCTCGCCGTGCTGCTGATCGCCGGGTCACTGTCGGACCACGTCGGACGCCGGCCGATGATGGCCCTTGCCCTCGCCAGCGAGGTCGTATCCGCGTGGCTCTTCCTGTCTGCGCAGGGCGTGGGCGCGCTCTACGCGGGGCGCATCCTGCAGGGTGTCGCAACAGGTGCGGCGGCGAGCGCGGCGGGCGCCGCGCTACTCGACCTGCAGCCGGCGCACAAACCCACCGCCGCGAGCACGGTCAACGCGATCGCGTCATCAGTGTCTCTCGCTGCCGGCGCTCTGGGCGCGGGACTTCTCGTGCAGTACGCGCCGGCGCCTACTCGCCTCGTCTTCTGGCTGCTCCTCGCCGCGTCGCTCGCCGGCCTCGCGGTCGTCGCGTTCATGGACGAGCCGGGCGCTAAACGTCCGATCGGTCTCGGCGTTCTGCGCCCCCGCGCCGGGATCCCGCCCGCGGCGCGGGGCGCCTTTCTCGCCGCCCTGCCTGCACTCATCGCAACCTGGGCCCTTGGTGGCCTCTATTTCTCCCTCGCACCCTCGCTCACCGAACAACTGGCCCGCTCCAACGACGCCGTCTGGGGAGGCCTCGTCATCTTCCTCCTCTGCGCCCCCTCCGCGCTCGCGAGCTTCCTGATTCGCGAGCTGCACCCGAGCCGGGCCATGGTCGCCGGCAGCGCGGTGCTCGCCGTCGGTTCGGCGGCCACCGTCGCCGCCGTGCTCGAGCGGAGCAACTCGGGGCTGCTCGCGTCCACAGCCGTCGCCGGCGTCGGCTTCGGGATGGCCTTCCTCGGCGCGTTCCGCCACCTGGTGTCGCTGGCGACCGACGACCAGAGGGGCGCGCTCGTGGCGACGATCTACATCGTGTCGTACCTGGCCTTCAGCCTCCCGGTGATCGCCGCCGGCGTGGCCACCGACCACTTCGGGTTGCGGAGCACGGCTGTGGTGTACGGGGCCGTCGTTGCGGCGTTCGCGACGCTGGCCGCCGCCGCGGAGCGGATCCAGATGCAGGTATCGCGCCGGTCAAGCGAATCGTGGATCAGCGACCGCTAGTCCTGGTCGGGCTCATGGGGGTGGGAAAGACCACTGTTGGACGGCTGGTCGCCGAGCGTGCGGGCCGGCCTTTCGTGGACACGGACGAGGCGATCTGCGCGCGCACGGGCAGGACAGTGAGGGAACTCTGGGAGGCAGGGGGCGAGGCGGCGTACCGCAAGCTCGAGTCGCAGGTGGTGCTCGACAGCCTGGGCGGCGGCGATCACCGGATTGTGGTCGGCGCCGCCGCCGGCGTGATCCTCGACCCGGCCGTGCGGGACGCGCTCGGCAAGCCGGACGTGTTGGTTGTCTGGCTGCACGCGGATCCTGCAGTGCTCGCGGGCAGGGTCCACCCGGGTGATCACCGCCCACTCTTGAAAGACCGCCCTCGCGACGTCCTGGCGGAGATGGACGCCGAGCGTGCCTCGCTATACAGAAGCGTCGCTGACGCCGTGGTGGAGACCGGCGGCCGGGACCCCGCTGCGATCGCGAGTCAGGTCATCCAGCTGATAGGTGAGCGAGATTCTGGGTAGCTAACCGGCGGGATGCCAACCAGGACCGAGGTGCTCCAGTCGATCGGTGACGACTGCGACTACGAATCAGCGGCGTCCCGCCTCCACATTCCCGCCGGCCAGGCCTACCTCAAAGCGACCGGCCTCATAGCGACCGGCCTCCCAGCGGACGGCGGCGACACCTTCCCCCCCGACGAGCATCTGCAGCGCCCCGGCGCTCTCAAGGGCAGCACCCAGCACCTCGTCCACAAGCGGCCGGAGGCGGCCGACCCCACGCGGAAACCGGAGGTGCATGACTGGATCCGTCGGCGGGTGGCCGCCGACCCCCAGATAACCGAAGCGGCCCGCACCAGGGACGCCGAGCCCGGCGAACCCGTGGATCCCCAGGACACGGATGTCCGCTTCGTCCTCACCCGCCAGCACGACAAGGTCACCGCGCTGATGGAGCAACTCAAGGCCATACCCGGCGCGAGCAAGGGCGGCGACGAGCTCGTCGAGCACGCGATGGAGCAGGAGCAGGAAGGGAAGGAGAGCCTGGTCGCACTCGGGCGGGCCGACTCTTCCGGCGAGCAGTTCGACAAGCTGGCCGAGGAGCTCGAGACGCGGCTGCGAAAGCATGTTGCGTTCGAAGACAGAGTGCTGCTGTCTTTGCCCGAGGTCATGTCCGACGACGACCGGCGGGAGCTCGGCAACAAGATCCTGCGAGCCGAGAAGCACGCCCCAACCCGGCCGCACCCGCACGCGCCGAAGAAGCCCGGTGGGGCTGTCAAGGCGGCAGCGGCTTCGGTCGTACCGCGCGATCGCGCGCGTGGCGCATTCGGCAGTCGGCCCGCAGAGCGGGTAGGGCGCGCAAGTAGCGAAACCGAGGAGGACAAGTGAAGTTCAACAACTGGCCCGTGCTCCGCCAGGCACTCGGCGGCGACCGGCTCGGCCGCGGTCACGCCGTCAAGTCGTCGACCTCCTTGCACCTCAGCCCCCGCATCGCCGAGGCCGACAAGATCGCCAAGTCCGTCTGCCCCTACTGTGCAGTCGGCTGCGGGCAGAACGTGTTCGTCAAGGACAACAAGGTGGTGCAGATCGAGGGCGACCCCGACTCGCCGGTGAGCCGCGGCCGGCTCTGCCCGAAGGGCTCGGCCAGCCTCCAGCTGACCACCGGGTCCTCGCGCCGCTTCGAGGTACTCCACCGCCGGCCCGGTGCGCACGACTGGGAAGTCCTCGACCTCGACAAGGCGATGGACATGGTCGCCGATCGGGTGATCGAGACCCGCAAGCGCACCTGGCAGTGGCGCGACGAGGAGGGCCGCGACGTGCGCCGGACGCTGGGCATCGCCAGCCTCGGCGGCGCCACCCTCGACAACGAAGAGAACTACCTGATGAAGAAGCTCTACACAGCGTTAGGCGTCATACAGGTAGAGAACCAAGCCAGAGTTTGACACTCCTCCACCGTCCCCAGTTTGGGGACATCGTTTGGTAGGGGAGGAGCCACAACCTTCCAGCAGGACCTCCAGAACGCCGACTGGATCGTCATCGAGGGGTCCAACATGGCCGAGTGCCACCCGGTCGGCTTCCAGTGGGTGATGGAGGCAAAGGCGCGCGGAGCGAAGGTCATTCACGTCGACCCGCGTTTCACGCGTACCAGCGCCGTCGTTGACCTCCACGTGCCGCTGCGCGCAGGGACCGACATCGCTTTCCTCGGCGGGATCATCAACTACGTACTGCAACACGACAAGTACTTCCGCGACTACGTGGTCGCGTACACCAACGCGCCGACGATCATCAACGAGGACTTCCGCGACACAGAGGACCTGGATGGCATCTTCTCGGGTCTCAACGAGGAAGAGCGAAGCTACGACTTCCACACCTGGATGTACGAGGGCACCGAGGTGCAGGCGGCCTCGGGTCAGCGCGAGCAGGAGTACCAGGACCGAGCTGAGGGCGGCGGCCAGGACGGCGGCCAAGGCCAGGACGGCGGCGGCAAATCCCGTCAGGCCACCTCTTACCAGGCCGGCAGGGGCGAGTCGCACGGCTCGGGCGGTGTGCGCGTCGCCGAGGGGGGAGAGCGCGACGAGACATTGCAGCATCCCCGCTGCGTGTTCCAGATCCTGAAGCGCCACTACTCGCGCTACACGCCGGAGATGGTGGAGCAGATCTGCGGCGTGCCGCAGGCCACCTTCCTCGAGGTGTGCCGCACACTGGCCGACGACGCCGGCCCCGACCGCACGGGGGCGTTCTGCTACGCCGTCGGCTGGACCCAGCACACCGTCGGCGTCCAGTACATCCGCACGGCGGCGATCCTCCAGTTGCTGCTCGGCAACATCGGGCGTCCCGGCGGGGGGATCATGGCGCTGCGCGGCCACGCCAGCATCCAGGGGTCGACCGACATCCCGACGCTGTACAACCTGCTGCCGGGTTACATCCCGATGCCACACGCCCACCACGACGAGGACCTCGAGACATTCCTGGAGGGTGCGTCGACGGACAAGGGCTACTGGGGCGACATGAAGTCGTACATGGTCAGCCTGCTCAAGGCGTACTGGGGCAGCGCGGCCACACCCGGCAACGATTTCTGTTTCGCATACCTTCCCCGTCTCACCGGCAGCCACAGCACGTACGAGACGGTCATGGCCCAGATCGACGGGACGTGCAAGGGCTACTTCATCTGGGGTGAGAACCCGGCCGTCGGGTCCGCCAACGCGAAGATGCAGCGGCTCGGCATGGCCAACCTCGACTGGCTGGTCGTGCGCGACTTCTCCCTGATCGAGTCGGCGACGTGGTGGAAGGACGGACCCGAGATCGAGTCCGGCGAACTGAAGACCGAGGAGATCATGACCGAGGTCTTCTTCTTCCCGGCCGCGGCTCACACCGAGAAGAACGGCAGCTTCACCAACACTCAGCGGATGCTGCAGTGGCACCACGCGGCCATCGAGCCGTACGGCTCGGCGCGCAGCGACCTGTGGTTCGCGTACCACCTCGGGCGGATCATCCGTGAGAAGATCGCTGCGAGCGGTGAGGATGCGGACGACCTGAACCGTCCCATACTCGACCTCACCTGGGACTACCCGATCGAAGGGTCCATCGCCGAGCCGTCCGCCGAGGCGGTGCTTGCCGAGATCAACGGCTGGGACGCCGACGGCCAGCCCCTCGCCTCCTACGAGCATCTCAACGAGGATGGCTCCACCGCCTGCGGTTGCTGGATCTACTGCGGCGTCTACGCCGACGGGATCAACCAGGCCGCGCGGCGCAAGCCCGGCAAGGAGCAGAACTGGATCGCCAACGAGTGGGGTTGGGCGTGGCCCGCCAACCGCCGCATCCTCTACAACCGTGCCTCGGCCGACCCCGACGGCAAGCCGTGGAGCGAACGCAAGGCCCTGGTGTGGTGGGACGAGGAGAAGGCCCAGTGGTCCGGCCACGACATCCCCGACTTCTCGAAGTCGAAGTCGCCGTGGCACCGCCCACCGCCCGACGCGCGCGCAGCGGAAGCCCTGTCCGGTACCGATGCGTTCGTGATGCAGGCAGACGGCAAAGCGTGGTTGTACGTCCCGGCCGGCCTGACCGACGGTCCGTTGCCGACCCACTACGAGCCGCAGGACTCGCCGGTGCCGAACCTGCTGTACTCGCAGCAGCGCAACCCGGTGCGCCAGGTCTTCAACCACAAGCACAACCGTTACCACCCGAACCCTTCGGCGCCGGGGTGGCAGTTGTTCCCTTACGCGATCACCACGTACCGCCTGACCGAGCACCACACCGCCGGCGGGATGAGCCGTTGGGTGCCGTACCTGTCGGAGCTCCAGCCCGAGATGTTCTGTGAGGTCTCACCCGCGCTGGCGGCCGAGCGCGGCCTGGAGCACAACGGGTGGGCGACCATCGTCACAGCCCGCAACGTGATCGAGGCCCGGGTGATGGTCACCGATCGGATCCCGCCGCTGCGGGTCAACGGGAAGGTCATCCACCAGATCGGCCTGCCGTACCACTGGGGGCCCAACGGCTACTCCACCGGCGACGCCGCCAACGAGCTGGCCTCCATCTCGCTCGACCCCAACGTGCACATCCAGGAGGTGAAGGCGTTCAGCGGGGACATCCGCCCCGGTCGCCGGCCGCGCGGTCCCGGCCGGGTAGCGCTCGTGGACGAGTACATCCGCAGGGCCGGTATCGACGAGAACACAGGGACGGAGGTCACTGGTGGCCATTGACATCGGGCTTCTCGAGAGGGGCGACCCGGCTCAGTGCAGCGGCTACGCGGACGCGCCGCCGCGCATGGGCTTCTTCACCGACACCTCGGTGTGCATCGGGTGCAAGGCGTGCGAGGTCGCGTGCAAGGAGTGGAACCACGTCCCCGAGGACGGCCTCAACTTTACGGGCATGTCATATGACAACAGCGAGGGTCTCGGTGCCGACACCTGGCGGCACGTGGCGTTCATAGAGCAGAGGCTGCTCGCCGGTGACGGGCCGGGCGCCGGTGGTGCGGACGGTGCCGGGGTGCGGTGGCTCATGTCCTCCGATGTGTGCAAGCACTGCACCCACGCAGCCTGCCTCGACGTGTGCCCGACGGGCTCGTTGTTCCGGACCGAGTTCGGGACCGTCGTGGTGCAGGAAGACATCTGCAACGGCTGCGGCTACTGCATCCCGGCGTGCCCCTACGGCGTGATCGACCAGCGCCACGGCGACGGGCGGGCATGGAAATGCACGCTCTGCTACGACCGTCTCAGCGTGGGCGCCGAACCCGCGTGCGCCAAGGCCTGCCCGACCGACTCGATCCAGTTCGGCCCTCTCGACGAGTTGCGCGAGCGTGCGCAGCAGCGGGTGACCCAGCTGCACAACGCCGGCGTGACCGATGCCCGGCTCTACGGCGAGGACCCCGACGACGGGGTCGGCGGCGACGGTGCCTTCTTCTTGTTGCTGGACGATCCCGAGGTGTACGGGCTGCCACCCGACCCGGTCGTCACCACACGCGACCTGCCGGCGATGTACAGGCGGGTGGCTGTCGCCGCCGGCGCCTTGGTCTCCGCGGTAGCCCTGGCGTTCGCAGGAGCCAGGCGATGAGCGGGGCCGTCACCAAGGAGGGGATGCAGGACGTCCGCCCGGGCCGCGAAGCGGTCAGCGAGGTCCAGGGATCCGGGGGGAAGAGGCCGCGGTCGCGCGGTCTTGGCCGCGGCGACGGCGAGCAGCCGGTTGTCGGGGACGCGACGTTCCGCTCGTATTACGGCAAGCCGATCATCAACAAGCCGGTGTGGGAAGCGCCGGACATCGCCGGCTATCTCTTCCTCGGCGGCCTCGCGGGCGCCAGTTCGGTGATGGCGGCGGGCGCGGCGGCGACGGGCCGGCCGGCGCTCGCCCGGGGGTTGAAGGTGACGAGCACCGCCGCGGTCGCGCTCTCCGGCGTCGCCCTGGTGCACGACCTGGGGCGCCCGGCCCGGTTCTTCAACATGCTGCGGGTGTTCAAACCGACGTCGCCGATGAGCGTCGGGTCGTGGTTGCTGGCGGGTTACGCGCCGTTCTCCGCGGGCGCCAGCTTCAGCGCGGTGACCGGTCTCCTGCCGGCGATCGGGGCGGTTGGCACCGCCGGCGCAGCGCTCATCGGCCCGGTCGTCGCGACCTACACCGCAGCGCTCGTCTCCGACACCGCCGTGCCGGCATGGCACGACGGGCATCGCGAGATGCCCTTCGTGTTCGCCGCCTCCGCGCTGAGCGCGGCGGCGGGCATGGGGATGCTGGCGGCGCCGATGCCCGAAGCCGGGCCGGCCCGGATGCTCGGAGTCGTCGCCGGCGCGGCGGAACTCGGTCTGCTCGACGTGATGAAGCGCAGCATGGGCTTGGCCAAGGAAGCGTTCACGGCGAGCGAGAAGGCGCACCGCTACGAGCGGGCGGCGCAGATCGCCACTGGCATCGGGATCGCCGCCGGCGCCGTGTTGGGCAAGCGCAGCCGGATCGCCTCGGCTGTCGCCGGCGCCGGCCTGCTCGTCGGGTCCGCGCTGAGCCGCTTCGCCATCTTCGAGGCCGGTCTCGAGTCGGCCGAGGACCCCCGCTACACCGTCGTCCCGCAGCGCCGGCGGCTCGAGTCTCGTGTGTCTTCTGAGATCTCGTGAGTCTCGAGTCTGGCGGCCCGGCGATCGCCGCGGTGGACAGGGCGCGAGACCTGATTACCGGCCGCGGCCGCCAGGGACTGGGTAGCCTAAGTATCCCCTCAGACCACTTAGGCTACCCAGTAGGGGTTTGGGGCCCGTCGCCGGCCTGCCGCCGGCGGGAAAACGGGGCCCCTGCCGTCGCGGTCGTGGGTCGGCGAGCGCGCCGTCGCCGGCGCCGGCGCTCGTCGCCGGCGCCCGGGTCACAGCGCTCGGCGCATGGTCGCCGGCCTGCCTCATTTTGATTCCGCGTAGAAAAGGGCAAGTATTCACCCCGTGTACGGGGAGGTGTTCGAGCGCCTGGTGGGCTCCGCCGCCTTCAAAGCGGTTGGCTGTGGAGAACCCACAGCGGCGGGTTCGATTCCCGTCCACCTCCGCCACTCCCCATGAACCGGCCTCCGTCGGTCGACCGGCTCGCCCGCCATCTCGCCGAATCAGGCTTCGGTGACCTGCCCGATCCGCTGCTGGTCGCGGCCGCCCGCGACGCCGTCGCTCTCTCTCCGGACGACCCCTGGGAAGAGGCAGCCGCCATTGCCCGATCCTCGAGGCAGCGGCTCCTCCAGCCCGTCATCAACGCCACCGGCGTCATCGTCCATACCAACCTCGGCCGCGCGCCGCTCTCCGTCGGCCACGACGTCCACTACGCCAACCTCGAGCTCGACCTGGGCACGGGACGCCGCGGCGACCGCTCGTCGCATGCTTCGTCGCTGCTCGCCAGGCTTTCGGGCGCCGAGGCCGCGACCGTGGTCAACAACGGCGCCGCCGCCCTCCTCCTCGCCCTCGCCACCGTTCCCCCCGGGCACGAGGTAATAGTCAGCCGGGGCGAGCTGATAGAGATCGGCGGCGGGTTCCGCATCCCCGAAGTCCTCGCGACGTCCGGCGCACGCCTCAGGGAGGTCGGCACCACCAACCGCACGAGACTCAACGACTACCGCGAGGCGATCGGGTCCGACACCGCGGCCATCCTCAAGGTTCACACCTCCAACTACCGCATAGTCGGCTTCACCGAGTCCGCCGGCCTCCCCGGGCTCGCCGGCCTCGCGCACGAGCACGGCCTACCTCTCATCTTCGACGCCGGCTCCGGCCTCATCGACGAGGGCTGCCAGTGGCTGCCCGCCGGCCCGCCGCCGTGGCTCCGGGGCGAACCCGCTGTCCGCCAGTCGATCGCCGCCGGCGCGGATCTGGTCACCTTCAGCGGGGACAAGCTGTTCGGCGGTCCGCAGGCGGGGATCATCGCCGGCAAGGCGCCGCTCGTACAAGCGTGCAAGACGCACCCTCTCGCACGTGCCCTGCGGCCGGGCCATCTGGTTCTTCGGTCGCTACAGGACGTCGCGCTCAGCTACCTCCGGCGCGACGCCGGCGCAACGCTTCCGCTGTGGCGCATGGCGACGGCCCCCGTCGAGGATCTCCGCCGGCGGGCCGAAGCGTTATCTCACGGCGAGGTCGTCGACTGCGCGTCGGTTATGGGCGGCGGCACACTCCCCGGCCGCACCATCCCCTCCGCCGGCATTGCCGTCGACGGCGACATCACCGGACGCCTCCGTTTGACGGACCCACCGGTGATCGCCAGGGTCGAAGCGGGCCGCACCTTCTGTGACCTTCGCACCGTGCTGCCGGAACAAGATCCGGCCCTCGCCAAGGCACTTGCCAAGGCGGTTGCCGGATGACGGTCATCGCGACCGCCGGTCATGTCGACCATGGCAAGTCGACTCTCGTACGCGCGCTCACCGGCACCGACCCCGATCGCTGGGCCGAGGAGAAACGGCGCGGCCTCACCATCGACCTCGGCTTCGCCAACACCACCCTGCCGTCGGGGGAGCAGATCAGCTTCGTCGACGTTCCTGGCCACGGCCGCTTCGTAGCCAACATGCTGTCCGGTGTCGGCTCGGTCGACGCGTGCATGTTCGTCGTCGACGCCAACGAGGGATGGCGCGCCCAGTCGGAAGAGCACCTGCGGATACTGGAACTGCTCGGGATGCGCGCCGGGGTGATAGCGATGACCAAGGTCGCATCCCTCGACGAGGACCTGACCACGCTCGCCGCTGAGGAGATCACCGAGCACGTGCAAGGCACGTTCCTGCAGGACGCGCCCGTCGTCGCTGTCGACGCGCCCGCGGGCCGCGGGATTGACGACCTCCGCCAGGCACTCGACCGCCTCGTCTCGTCGCTTCCGCCGGCGGTCGACGGATCGAGGCCACGTCTGTGGGTCGATCGTTCGTTCTCGATCCGCGGCGCAGGGACGGTGGTGACCGGCACGCTGCTGGGAGGCTCGCTGTCCGCCGGTGACGAACTCGTGATCGAGCCGGGTGCGCGCAGGGTTCGCGCGAGAGGGCTGCAGAGTCACAACCAACCCTGCGATCACGCAGGTCCGGGCCGGCGTGTCGCGGTCAACCTCACCGGCGTGGAGGCCAAGGAGATCCGTCGAGGGCAAGCTCTCGTGCGCCCGGACCAGTGGCACGTCACCGCGGCCGTCGACGTCTCGCTCAGCGTTCTCGACGCGTCGCCGCAGCCGGTCACCAACCGCGGCGCGTTCGCTGTCCACCTCGGCACCGCGGCGTTGCCGGTTCGCCTGAGGCTGATCGGCTCGCGTGACCAGATCGCTCCAGGGGAAGACGCACCCGCGAGGATGTGGCTCCTGGCAGGTCACCGGGTCACCGCTGTCCCCGGCGACCGCTTCGTCTTGCGCGAGCTCGGCCGCGGCCAAACGATCGGCGGCGGCGTGGTACTCGACGTCGACCCCGTTCTTCCGGCGTCGAAGGCGGATCCCTCCCTTTCGGTGGAGCGCGTCGTGGAGGAGCGTGGGTGGGTGCGTGCTGATCACCTGGAGCGCCTGACCGGCCGCCCCGCCACACCAACCGTCGGGGCCTGGGTCGTGGCGCCGGCGGCCGAGGCCAGGGCGGCTGCACGTATCAGCGAGCTTTGCGAACACGCCGGCGCCGGCGGGGTCGACCTGGCACAACTCGGGGAGACCGAGCTGGCACTGCTGCACAGCGGCATCGACGGCGTCACGGTTTCGGGGCCCAAGGCATACCTCGATTCGCTGGTGCCTCGTGGAATCAGCGAGCGCGCGTCAGCGGTCCTCAATCTCTTGGAGAAAGACAGCATGTCTCCGCCGGACCTCCCCGTCGAGGACAGGCGCTCCCTGCGCGAGCTAGAGGCGACCGGGCTGGCGACTCAAGCGGGTGAGATCTGGTTCGCGTCCTCCGCAGTGGAGGCCGCTGTCGACCTGCTGCGCGCGCTGCTGCGTGCGAAGCCCGACGGCTTTACGGTCTCGGACGCCCGCCAGGTGCTCGGTACGTCGCGCAAGTACGCGCTGCCGTTGCTCGCGCACCTGGATGCCAACGGCATCACGCGTCGTAAGGGGGACACCCGTGTCGCGGGACCGAGGATGGGTCTGTGACATCGAGCACGGTGAAGCTCACCGAGTGGACCAAGTGCGGCGGGTGCGCGGCCAAGTGGGGCGGCGCGCCTCTATCGGATCTGCTGCGGGGGCTCGACCCCGTCGCGGGCGAGGACCTTCTCGTCGGGCTGGCGCCTTTCGACGACGCGGCTGTCTACCGCCTCTCGCCTGATCTCGCGCTCGTGTCTACGACTGACTTCTTCCCGCCGCTCGTCGACGACCCATCCGACTTCGGAGCCATCGCGGCCGCCAACGCGTGCAGCGACATCTTCGCAATGGGAGGCCGCGTCGTGCTGGCCCTCAACGTCGCGGCGTTCCCCGAGGGCTTCCCCGATGAGGCGATAGCGGCGATCCTCGAGGCGGCCGCGGCGAAGGTGGCCGAAGCGGGCGGCACCGTCGCCGGCGGCCACACCATCAGCGCCGCCGAGCCGATCTTCGGTCTCGCGGTGCAGGGTCTTGTTGATCCGTCGCGTGTGTGGACCAAGTCCGGTGTCGAGCCGGGTGATCGTCTCGTGCTGTCGAAACCTGTCGGATCGGGGATCGTCCTCGCCGGTGGCAGCCCCGATGACAGGTCGGCCGCGATCGAGACGATGTGCACTCTCAACTCGGCAGCTGCGGACACACTCCATGAGGTCGGCGAGGTGCACGCGGTCACCGACGTGACCGGGTTCGGCCTCGCCGGCCACTCCTGGGAGATGGCCGAGCGCAGCGGGATGATTATCCGGCTGCATTCCACCAGCATGCCGCTCTACCCCGGCGCCATCGAGGCTGCTCGGCGCGGCACCCGCACGGGAGGTGATGCCCGAAATCGCACCTACCTGGCGGGCCACTTCACGAGCAGCGCCGCACCCGAACTCGAGGCGCTCGCGATCGACCCGCAGACTTCGGGCGGGCTGCTCGCTGCCGTGCCCGAGCCTGTGGCCGCGCGGCTGGTCGCGGCGGGATGGTGGGAGGTCGGCGACGCTGTGCCCGGCGATGCGGCCGGTCTTCGTGGTCCGGGGGTCGAGCTGCGCTAGCCCAGCGGTGAGGCGGGTAATTGGGGGGCGTGAAGGATCGCACCGCAGCAGAGAGCGACAAGGGCCGCTACAGCTGGCCTACAGCGGCAGGAGCAGTGCGCCGCCCCTGCCTGTGGTGTGTTCGTTCACGAGTCCGTCTCAGCGGGTGAGCGGAGAAGGCCGGATAACGTCCCCGCGAGCAACGCCATCACCGCCGAGAACGTCCACAGGTGGCGAAAGTGGTGGAGCTCCCCCACCGGGGTAGCGGCGGAACCCAGGACGGCGACCAGGATCGCCACTCCGAGCGCCCCGCCTACCTGGCGCGACGTCTGGTTCACCGCGCTTCCGACGGCGAAGCGGGTGGCGTGCAGGCTGGCTACTGCCGCGGCTCCGAGAACAGGGAAGGTGAGCCCGATGCCGAGCCCGGTCACGAGCGTCGCCGGCAGCCAGCGGGCCAAGTAGGACGGGTGAACCCCGACCTGCGTCGCGTACCAGGCAAGACCGGCCGCGAACACCGCGAAGCCCGGTATCAGTACCCGCCGGAACCCGTACCTGGTAGCGAGCTTGCCGGCGGGTCCCGACACCGCGGCCACCACCAG
Source organism: Acidimicrobiales bacterium (assembly GCA_035533095.1). Lineage (NCBI taxonomy): Bacteria > Bacillati > Actinomycetota > Acidimicrobiia > Acidimicrobiales > Acidimicrobiales bacterium. Next base: position 33,927 of record DATLUM010000014.1, read on the forward strand.
GGGGCCGGGGGTGACCGCCAGACCGGCGCGCAGGATCGAGTAGTGCCACACGCCGGTGAGAAACAGGATGTTCCCGAGCAGCATGGCGAAGAACCCCATGGCGTAGACCGCCGTGGCGGCGTTGGCGACGCTGAACGACCGGTGCCGGAACAACTCCAGGTCGAGCACCGGCTCGGGATGCCTGGCGCACCGGGCCAGGAAGAGGCCGCCGATGGCGACCCCCCCGATGCCGGCGCCCAGAACCCGTGGGTCGGCCCAGCCCCAGCCAGATCCCTCGGATATGGCGAACACGATCCCCGCGAGCGAAGCAGTGACCATCACCACGCCGGGGTAGTCGGGGGAGGGCCGGTGGTCGGCGGCGTGGTCGTCGGGCAGCACGCGCCGGCCGAGTGCCGAGGCGATCACCCCGACGGGGATGTTCACGAAGAACGCCCAGCGCCATCCGCCGGCGCTAATCAGGGCCGCCCCGAGCGAGGGACCTGTCGCGACCGCCAGAGCCCCAACACCGGCCCACAGGGCCACCGCCTGGGATCGGGCCTCGGCGCTGAAGACCTCGAGCAGCAACCCCAGTGAAGCCGGCAGCAACAGGGCGGCGCCGACACCCTGGCCGATGCGGCCTGCGATGAGAAGCGGCAACGACGGTGCGAGGCCACACAGGGCGGAGCCGACCGTGAACACCCCGAGGCCGATGAAGAAGACGCGCCGGCGCCCCAGGCGGTCGGCGGTGCGGCCGGCGGTGACGAGCAGCGCCGCGTAGACGATGGCGTAGGCGGTGATCACCCACGCCAGGTCGGCGCGCGAGGCGCTCGGGAAGCTGCGGGCGAGAGCGGGGAAGGCGACGTTGACGATGGACAGGTCCAGTGAGGCCATGAACGCCCCCAGGGCCGTCACCGCGAACACGAGATTGCGGCGGGTGGGCGCCACCTCCACACGGGGGAGGGCCAAAGTAAGTCCTGTCACGCGATCCACCATAGGACCGTGCGTTCTATCACGCAACTGAGTATCCTGAGCCCTATGGAACGGAAGAGCTTCGCCGGCATGCACTGCTCTGTCGCCCAGTGCCTGGAGGTCGTCGGGGAGTGGTGGTCGATGCTGATCGTGCGCGACGCGTTCCTAGGTGTGACTCGCTTCGACGCCTTCCAGGAGCGGCTCGGGATCTCGCGCAACGTGCTCAACCAGCGGCTGACCCGCCTGGTCGAGGAAGGGATCCTCGACAAGGTCGCCTACAGCCGGCGCCCGCCTCGCTACGACTACAAGTTGACGACCAAGGGCCGTGACCTATGGCCGGTTCTGACGGCCATGCGCCAGTGGGGGGACAAGCACGCCGCCCCGGACGGTCCTCCGGTGCGGGTCGTCCACAAGGGGTGCGGCAAGGTCTCCCAGGCGGTGATGACCTGCTCGTCGTGCGGGGAGCGCATGTCTGCCCGCGACGTGCGGGTCGTGCGCGGCCCGGGAGACCTCGACTACCTGGCCAGCGCGAGCTCGTAGGTGCAGCTGGCCGCCTGGGTCAACCTTCCCGACGGCGACGCGCTACTGGAACTGAAAGGCGTGGAGGCGGCCTAACCTCTTTGGCGCCGCCCCACCTCCGCGGGTTGGAGCTCCAGCCGCATCTTCACCTCGTCCTTGCACGGATCAGAAGGAAGCGGCTGGAAGTCGCCCGTCTCCGCGAAGCCCATCGCACGGTACAGGTTCTCCGCCGGAGCGTTGGCTCGTGTCACCCACAGATCGACTCTCGCCGCGCCCCCTTCTCTGGCCCAATCGATCACAGCGTTCACCATCTGGCGGCCGACGCCCTTCCGGCGCACAGCCGGGTCCGTCCACATCGAGACCAGCTCGACGGTCTGCGTGTCGGGCTCGGGTCTGTAGCCGCCGGCGAGTCCCACGACGGAGTCGCCGTCGAGGGCAAAGAACATGGCGCGTTCGGTTCCAGCCGAACTGCGCCGGGCGCGCTCTTCCCATTCGAGGTCCGTGAGCAGCGACTCATTGGCGTGGGTGGAACCGAACGCGGCGGGGGAGTCGGCAAGCGCGGACAAACGGACCTTTCTGTACGTCTCGGCTTCAACTGGGAGTATCCGGCGGACGGTCGATGCCACGGCACCATCGTTCCCGAACACATTCCGCGCGTAAAGAGAATTGCATCGCCCCCTCAGTAAGCTAGTGACGTAAACACAGATTCGGCGCAGCCAGGGGGAGCAAACGAAGTGACTGCAGAACCCAAGTACAGGGTGTCAGTGGACCCCGAGAAGTGCCAGGGCCACAACCGGTGCTACAGCCTGGCACCCGAGTTGTTCGACGTGGACGACCTCGGTATGGCATCGGCTCGAGGCGACGGAGTCGTCCCACCCGAGCTGCTGGACAAAGCGCACAAGGCGGTGGCCAACTGCCCCGAATACGCCGTGAACCTGGAGGAGGTGCAGCCGTGACCAGCCGCCACGCGCCCGTGACCGATTGGACCCGGGACTTCGACCACACCGACTCCACCTGGGTCGCCGACCCGTACCCCATATGGCAGGAGCTCCGAGGTAGCTGCCCGGTCGCGCACAGCGACCGCTACGGCGGGGTGTGGCTTCCGACCACCCACGAGTACGTCTCCGAGGTCGCCTACGACACCGAGCACTTCACCTCGCGCTCAGTGGTGGTCAGCGAGATCCGTCCCGGTCCCGAGGACCTTCCCGCCCCGATCGGGATCGCCCCGCCGATCACGTCGGACCCGCCATTTCACAGCATCGCCCGGCGCATGCTTCTTCCGGCGTTCGGGCCCAAGCCGGTAGCAGCGCTGGAACCGTTCACCCGCGACCTCTGCCGGGACCTCCTCGACAGGACCGCCGGCTTGAAGGAGTTCGACGCCGCGCTCGAGTACACCCGCCACATCCCCGTCCGCGTCATCGTCGGCATGCTGGGTTTCCCCCAGGAGGACGCCGACATCTTCCGCAAGTTCATACAGCAGGTCCTCGAGGACGTCGACCAGTCGCCTGAGGATCGCCAGACCACCCTCGAGCGGGGTGAGATCGACGCGTACATGGACGCACAGATCGACGATCACCTGGCGCACCCGCGCGACGACCTCACGTCTTTCCTGCTGCAAGCTGAGATCGACGGCAACAAGCTGGCGCGCGAGCACGTGCGCGGCACGATGGTTCTCCTCATGGTCGCGGGCATCGACACGACGTGGTCCGCGATCGGCGCCTCGCTGTGGCATCTCGCCCAGAACCCCCCGGACCGCAAGCGGCTGGTGTCGGAGCCGGACCTGATGGGCACCGCTATAGAGGAGTTCCTGCGCGTCTACGCGCCGGTCACGATGGCAAGACTGGTTGCGCAGGATTGCGACTTCCACGGGCAGCAGTTGAAAGAGGGAGACTGGTTGTTGCTCCCGTTCCCTTCAGCCAACAGAGACCCCGCCGCCTTCGAGGATCCCGACGTCGTCCGTCTCGATCGTGAACACAACCGTCACGCCGCGTTCGGATTGGGGATCCACCGCTGCCTGGGCTCGAACCTCGCGCGCATGGAACTGCGCGTAGCGCTCGAGGAATGGTTGGCGCGCTATCCCGACTTCGAGCTGTCGGATCCCGCCGGCGTGAAGTGGTCGGCCGGGCAGGTGCGCGGACCCCGCGCTCTACCCCTCAGAATCCTGTAGCAGGTGGGCCTGCAAACCGTCATAGACGGCTTGGCCTTTGCCGAGGGTCTCCGCTGGCGGGACGGTCAGCTCTGGTTCTCCGACATGCACGCCGGCGAGGTTCACGCCTGGTCACCGGCCGGAGGCGGGAATGACCGTGTCGTCGCCCGCGTCGAGGGGTCGCCGTCGGGGCTCGGTTGGACACCGGACGGGGATCTCCTCGTCGTCTCTATGAATGATCGCCGCCTCCTCCGCATCGATCCCTCCGGCAACGCCAGTGCGCTCGCGGATCTCTCCGCCTACACGCCCTATCCGATCAACGACATGACCGTCGACGGTCACGGCCGCGCCTACATCGGCTGCTTCGGGTTCGACCTTCATGGGCGCGGGGAGCTGCAGCCGAGCATTGTGATCTCCGTCGAACCAGACGGCAGCCACCGGATCGCCGCCGCCGACCTTCTTTTCCCCAACGGCATGGTCATCAGCGGCGACACGCTTGTCGTAGCCGAATCGTTCGGCGGGCGCCTGAGCGCGTTCACCCTCCGCGAGGACGGATCGCTCTCGGAACGGCGGGTGTGGGCAGCCCTGCCGGAGGGCGTGTCTCCGGATGGCATCTGCCTCGAGCCCGACGGCGCCGTGTGGGTCGCCTCGCCCACGACTCGTGAGTGCCTCCGGGTGCTCGAAGGCGGCGAGGTCACCGACCGGGTCGCGACGGGTGACCGTATGTCGATCGCCTGTGCCCTCGGCGGCAACGACGGCCGCGACCTGTTCATCGCGACCAGCTCCCACCTCTCACCATCGAGCGCTGCTCAGCACCGCGAAGGGCGCATCGAGGTCACCCGGTTGGCTTCCTGACGAAGCGTCTCGTCCGGGCAGGCTCTCGGGCAAGTGTGGGATCTACATCCAGCAACTCTCCTAGGCTCGGTCCGTGCTATCAGCGGGTTTCGACTTCGACGGCCAACGGGTCCTGATCACGGGCGCCTCCTCGGGTATCGGGGCGGCGCTGGCAGAGGAGCTCGCCCGGCGGGGCGCGGTCGTCGGCCTGTGCGCCCGCAGGGAGGACCGGCTCAAAACGACCCTCGAGCGCTGTCTGGCGCACTCACCGCACTCCCGCATGTGGGTGTGCGATCTCGCTGACCCTGCGGCCGTCGAAAATCTCGTGGGTACCGTCGCCGGTGACCTCGGCGGGGTCGACATCCTCGTCAACAACGCAGGCATCCCCAAGCGCCGGCATGTCACCAGGCTCGATCCGGCGACGGTCGAGCAGGTGATGAACATCAACTACTTCTCACCCGTCCGGCTCACTCTCGGCCTGCTGCCATCGATGATCGAACAGAAGCACGGTCTCGTCGTCAACGTGTCGTCGGTTGCCGCCACCCTCAGTTCCCCGGGCGAAACCGCGTACGACGCGTCGAAGGCGGCGCTGTCGGTGTTCTCCGAGGCGATGGCGATCGACCTGTGGGACACGGGCGTGAAAGTTCTCATCGTCTACCCCGGCGTGGTCGACACCGAGTTGTTCAGCCTGCCCGACAACGACCCCCTCATTCCCGGTATCGACCCGATCCCCGTCTCCGAGGCGGTGGCAGCGATCGTCGGGGCTATCGAACGCGATGAGCGCCAGGTGTACACGCCGGAGTACTTCTCCGACATCGTCGCCACCAAGAACAGCGATCTCGCCGGGTTCATAGCCGGTGCCGCGGAGTACGTCCGCCAATCCCGGTGAGCTCCCCGCAAGATCTCAGCGCTCTGTTCAACCCGAGATCCGTCGCCCTTGTCGGCGCAACCGACAACTCGCAGTGGTCGGTGTACACCCACGCCAACCTGCGTCGTTATTCGCCGGGTGTGACGGTCTTTGTGGTGCATCCCCGCCACAAGACCGTCCACGGGCAGCCGGCGTGCAAGTCGCTCTCGGCCATCGGGGAACGGGTCGACCTCGCCTACGTGATGGTGCCGACCTCGTCCGTCATGGATGTGGTGGAGGAGGCCGCCGACGCCGGGACGACCAACCTGGTCATCCTGACCGCCGGCTTCGCGGAAGCCGGACCCGAGGGTGCAGCGCTCACCCAGCAGCTGGAGCAACTCGCTCGTGATCGCGGGTTGACTGTGCTCGGGCCCAACGGCAACGGGTTCATCAACGTGGCCGGCGGTGTGGCTCCTTACGGCCTTCCGATCGCACCTCCGCTCACCAAGGGACCGGTCGGGATCGTCCTGCAGTCGGGTGGCCTCGCAGCGGCGGTGCTCGGCGGGGCACAGGCCCGGGGGGTAGGCCTGAGCCTCATGGTCTCCACCGGCAACGAAGCGCTCGTGTCGGCCACCGACATCATGGGCTACCTCGTCGACGACGGGAGCACGAGGGTGATCGCAGCCTTTCTCGAGTCGGTAAGGCACCCCGACGAGTTCCGTCACGTCGCGGACCGCGCGTTGGAGGCGGGAAAGCCGATCGTGGCCTTGAAGGTCGGTCGTTCGGAGCAGGGAGCGCGCACGGCCCTCGCGCACACCGGGGCGCTCGCCGGCGACGATCGGATCATCGATGCTGCGTTTCGCCAACTGGGCGTGATCCGGGTGGACTCGCTCGAGGAGATGCTCGCCACCGCGGGCTATCTCGGTTACCACCCAGACCTGAAAGGCCGCCGGATCGCGGCGGTCACACCGTCGGGCGGCGCGTGCGACCTGCTTGCCGACCGCGCCGCGAGCGAAGAGCTCGAGCTGCCGGAATTCCCGCCGCCGACCCTGGAGGCGCTCACGGAGTTCCTTCCTCCGTTCTCCAATCCACGCAACCCTCTGGACGTGACGGGATACGTCGTGGTGGACCCCAGGTTGTCGCTCGAAGCACTGCGTATCGTCGCCCGCGAGGTCGAGGGCAACTACGACATGATCCTCTACTCCACGAGCTTCCCGAGGGTGGCACCCAAGGACCTGAAGCCGATCGAGGACAGGCTGGACGCCCTCGAGCAGGCCCGCAAGCAGATACCCGTGCCGGTGCTCCTTCAGACGTCGGTCGTCTCTGACCTCCCCGCGTATGCGCAGGACATGTTCGCCAAGCGCGGCATGTACCTCCTCAACGGCATCGAGCTCGGGACCAGGGCGATCGGCCATGGAGCGCGCTGGCAGGAGCGGCGCGCCCGCCGGGCCGGGCCCGGCGCCGGCCCGCGCCCCACGGCGCGCCGGGTCGCGCCTCCCGCAGGTGCCTCCGGGGTGTGGCCCGAGCACCGAGTCCGCGCCCTGCTTGAGGCCAACGACATTCCCGTGGCGCCGGCCCGCCTCGTCACCTCTCCCGACGAAGCGGCCGAGATCGCGAGCTCGTACGGCCAGCCCGTCGCGATGAAGATCGCCTCCGGCCGGGTGACCCACAAATCCGACGTGGGCGGCGTCCGGCTCGGCGTCGACCCGGCCGATGCGGCAGCCACCTACCTCGAGCTCGCAGCGGCGGTCGACGATCTGGAAGGGGTGCTCGTCGGACCGATGAGAAATGGTGGGGTCGAGCTGCTCGTCGGCGTGGTGACGGACCCCGGATGGGGCAAGTTGGTGTCGGTAGGGCTAGGAGGCATATGGGTCGAGGTCCTCGGCGATGTGACGATGCGGCTGCTCCCGGTCGGCGAGGCCGACGTCGCCGAGATGCTCGACGAGCTCAAGGGCAGCCGCCTCCTTCACGGCGCCAGGGGCACGAAACCGGCCGACATCCCCAGACTCTCCTCTGTCATCGCCGAGGTCGCGCGCGTCGCCGAAGGGCTCGGGCCGTCGTTGGACACCCTGGAGATCAATCCGCTACGCGTCGACGGCGACGAGATCGAAGTCCTCGACGCCCTGGCTATCTGGACCTGAAAAGGAGGACCCGTCATGAACGCATTGGATGGCAAGGTCGCGCTCATCACCGGGGCGAGCCGCGGCATCGGGGTCGCCATCGCGGAGCGTTTCGCCGCGGAAGGCGCTTCGGTCGCCGTGACGGCTCGGACCGTCGAGCCGGGGGGCAATCCGATGGAGGGCAGCCTCCAGGAGACCGTCGAGAAGATCGCTTCCGCCGGCGGCAGAGTCACGGCCATCGCCGCCGACCTCGCTCGCCCCGAAGAACGCGAACGCCTGATCCTGGAGACACAGGCGGCGCTCGGCCGCATCGACATTCTTGTCAACAACGCGGCCGTCACCTGGTTCATGCCCGTCGCGGAATTCACACCGAAGCGCCGGCAGCTCATGCTCGAGGTTCAGGTGTGCGCTCCAATGGATCTCGCCCAGCTGGTGCTCCCAGGCATGACGGCGGCGGGCGAGGGCTGGATCCTCAACATCTCCTCAGGTGCATCGCGCCACCCGTCGATTCCGCCACCGGAGGGTTGGCGCGCCGGAGGCGCCGTCTACGGCATGTGCAAGGCGGCGCTCGAGCGTTTGACGACCGGGCTCGCCGCTGAGGCTTACGAAGCCAACATCGCGGTGAACTCGCTTTCGCCGAGCAGGGTGGTCCCCACTCCCGGGACCGTCTTTCACCACCTCGTGAGGCCGGACGACCCGACCCAGATCGTCGAGCAACCGGAGGTCATGGCCGAGGCGGCGCTCGCTCTGTGCAGCCGCCAGCCGCGCACCCTCACGGGCCGGGTCGCCTACAGCCAGGATCTGCTCGCGGAGCTGGGGTAAGTCCGTGAGCTCTAAGTAGTCTCGGCCGCAATCAGCGAGCTGAGCTCGACATCGGAGTCTGCGAGGCGGGCGGTGTCCACGGGCGCTCGCGACGCGACAAGCCTGCCAATTTGGTCCGAGACGTCCCAGACGTTGACGTTCATGCCCGCGACGACGCGACCGTCGCTGACCCAGAAGGCGATGAACTCGCGGGTTCCGGGATCGCCTCGGAAGACGACATCATCCCACTCGGTCGCGTAACCCGTGTACTCCATTCCGACGTCGTACTGGTCGGAGAAGAAGTAGGGGATCTTCTCGTAGGAAACGGTCTTGCCGAGCATGTTGCGGGCTACGGCAGGCCCCTGGTTGAGGGCGGACGACCAGTGCTCCAGACGGATGCGCCGATCGAAGACGGGGTGCCACACGTTGGCGACGTCCCCGGCGGCGAACACCCCCTCAGCGCTCGTATGCAGGCTTGGATCCGTGACGATGCCGTTGTCGACATCGAGCCCGGCGGCCACGGCGAGTTCGACCCTCGGGGTGACTCCGACGCCCACGACAACGAGGTCTGCAGCAATTGCCCCGCTGTCGGCGAGGCGTACTTCCTCGACACGCGCGCTGCCCGCGAGCGATTCGATCTTCGCCCCGAGGTGCAACTCGACTCCGTGA